>JAJZGN010000007.1 GCA_021798435.1 bacterium
CAGCGGGTCCGGAAGATTGCGCTCGTGAGCTCCGTCGGGTTGGCGCGCGGGCACCCGTGGAGCTGGTCGGCGGCACTGCTACCCGGTGCCCTCGCCGTCGCCTCGGCCCTCTCGCGAAGGTGCTCTTTGGCGGGCTCTGAGCCGGGTTCTCCTCAGCCGGGAAGACCTGACCCGGATATCGGAGCGAATTGGGCAGTGAAGTGCCGGAGCGCCGGCGGCTCCTCCACGATGCGGTATCCGGGCAGCTCCCCGGCCCCGCGCGCCACCCGCTGCACCACCTCGATCACGTAGTCGATGTGGCTCTGGGTGTAGGTCCGCCTGGGGATGGCGAGGCGGACCAGGTCCATCGGCCCCTCCCGCTCCGAGCCATCGGGCTGCCGGCCGAACATCACAGTGCCGATCTCGACGCTGCGGATCCCTCCCTCCTCATACAGCGCCACCGCCAGAGCCTGGCCGGGGTACTGCAGCGGCGGGATGCGCGGGAGCAGGGCTCGGGCGTCGAGGTAGACTGCGTGGCCGCCTATGGGCTGCACGACCGGCACTCCAGCAGCCGCCACCGCCTCACCCAGGTAGGCCGTGGAGCGGATGCGATAGCGCAGGTAGTCGGGATCGACCGCCTCCTTCAGCCCCTGGGCTATCGCCTCCAGGTCTCGCCCCGCCAGCCCTCCGTAGGTCGGGAACCCCTCAGTCAGGATGAGCAGATTGCGGCACCGCTCCGCCAGCCGGTCGTCGTTCATCGCCAGCCAGCCGCCGATGTTCCCGAAAGGGTCCTTCTTGGCGCTCATGGTCATGCCGTCGGCGCAGCTGGCCATCTCCCGGACGATGTCGGCGATACCCCGGCCCTGCTGGCCCTCCTCCCGCTCGCGGATGAACCAGGCGTTCTCGGCGAACCGGCAGGCGTCGAGAAAGAGGGGAATCCCGTGCCGGTGGCAGACCGCACTGGCCTCATTGAGGTTGGCGAGTGACACCGGCTGCCCTCCGCCGGAGTTGTTGGTGATGGTGACGAAGGCGACCGGCACATCTCGGCCCCGACGTCGGAGCAGCTCGTCCAGCGCGCCGGTGTCGATGTTGCCCTTGAAAGGGTGGAGGAGGGAGGGCTCACGCCCTTCAGGGATCACCAGATCCACAGCCTCAGCGCCGGTGAACTCCACGTTCGCCCGGGTGGTGTCGAAGTGGGTGTTGTTGGGGATCACCTTCCCCGGCCCACCGAGGACGGAGAAGAGGATCTTCTCCGCGGCCCGACCCTGATGGGTGGGGATGACGTGCCGGAAGGGAAACAGCTCCTGCACCGAACTTAGAAACCTGAACCAGGATGGGGAGCCGGCATAGCTCTCGTCGCCGTGCTGGATGGCGGCCCACTGGTCGCGGGACATGGCCCCGGTTCCGGAGTCTGTGAGGAGGTCGATGAGGACCATGTCGGCGGGGAGGTTGAAGAGGTTGTAGCCGGCCTTCGCGATCGCCTGCCGCCTCTCTTCGGGAGTGGTGAGGTGCAGGGGCTCGACCGAGTGGATGCGGAAGGGCTCGATGATGGTGTGGAAGCTGGCGTCCATGCGGCGATAGTAGCCGTCGGGACTCGTCGGGCCGACCGTTCACTGGGAGCTGACGAGGGGCGGTGGGCGGGGTGCCCGAGCTCCGGACCATCGGCTCACTTGGCACGAGGGCGGGGACGGAGACTGGCCGAAGCAGCCCGATGGCCGGCGATGACGCCGGTCGACATGCGTCCCGTCGACCGCGCGAGCGACCCGCCTCTCCCCCTTGACAGCCGGTGGTGTCGCTGTGGCAGAATGGCCGTGCGACGCGATGAGGCCCGCGTAAGCCGGAGCTTCCGGCTAATGGCTTCTAGAAGCTGTTAGCCCAACTCGCCGGGGGTTCGCGTTGCCGTACCTGCTGCAGATTCTGCAGACCCTGCTGATCCTCGCCATATCGCCGCTCTACGTCGGCGTCATCGCCAGGGGAGCCGCGATTCTGCAGTCCAAGCGTGGACCCAGCGTCCTGCAGCCATATCGCGACCTCCGGAAGTGGCTCCGCAAGGGGGTAGTCCGCTCAGAGTACGCGAGCCCGGTCTTTGTGGCGGCTCCGTACGTGGCCATGGCCTGCTATCTGACCGTGTCCACCATCGTTCCCATCATCACGGACCAGCCTCTGCCGCTCGCGTTCATGGGCGATCTTCTCGGTGGGGCCCTGGTGTTGGCGCTGGCGGGCTTTGCTATGTCGCTCGGGGCGATGGATTCGGGCAGTCCCTTGGGGGCTCTCGGGGCCAGTCGCACGGCGTGGCTCAGCAGCCTGGCCGAGCCCGCGCTCATCTTGGTTTTTTTCACCGTCGGGGTGCTGTCCGCGTCGGACAACCCCTACCTAATGAATCATTCCATCGCCGGTTCTCCGGCCGCGATGCTGCTCCCCACCCATCTGCTGGGGGCGGTGGCTTTCTTCCTCCTCATCCTGGCCGAGAACGGGCACATCCCCGTCGACAGCCCCGCCGCGACCGCTGAGATCTCGATGATCGAGGAGTCCCGGGTCCTGGAGTACTCCGGCCGAGACTATGCCCTGGTGAAGTGGGGCGGCTGGATGAAGTTCACCATTCTCTCGTGCGTATTCATGAATGTCTTCGTCCTCCCCTGGGGCTTGGGGAATGCCACCAGTCTTGCCCAGGGGTTGCTGGGGAGCCTTGCGGTGGGCGGCAAACTCCTGCTCAGCGGAGCTCTGGTGGTGGTGGTCGACAGCTCCTTTGCCAAGCTGCGCTTTTTTAGAATCGCGGAGTATCTGGGGGGAGCTTTCCTGCTCGCCCTCATCGGGATCATCACCTCGTACGTGGTGGGCCGGTAGGGATGCAGGAGTTGACGCTGGCTTCTCCGGGGGGCGCCATCCTTGGCCTCGACGCCGTACTGATCCTGCTGTCAGCGCTGGCCTGCCTGGGCTCCAAGCTCTTCGACCGATATCTCACCTACTACGCCCTGCAGTCGGTGCTGCTGGCCGTGGCCGCGGCCACCGCGGCCTACCTGGAGCGGGATGCGGCCCTCTGGGTGCTCGCCGGCTTGACCCTGGCGCTGAAGGGATGGGCGATCCCCACTGCAGCCCGCCATTGGCTGGTCCAACGTCTTGACTTGAAGCGCGACAGTGGAACCACGGCCGGGCTGTCCCTCACCTTGGTTATGGGAACCGCCCTCTGCGCCTTCGCATACCTCGCGGTGTCTCCCGAACGGCTGGCTCACGGCCTGCTGGCGGCATCGGTGGTTCCCATCTCCACCGCGGTGGTGCTGCTGGGGGCTCTGGCGATGGTGGTGCGTCGGCACAGGGTGGCCCAGTTGATCGGCTGGCTGATCATGGAGAACGGGGTGTTCCTGGGGGCTATCACCCTCACCGCCAGCTTCCCCCTGATCGTCGAGGTGGGGATCTTCTTCGATCTGCTGGCGGGCTTCCTCATCATGCTGGCGATGACCACGGGAGTGGCGGAGCGGGTCAGCCCGTTGCCGGCCGGTCGATCAGGGCAGGACTCCTGATGGTGTGGCTCCCAGCGCTGGTCGCCGCCTTGCCCCTGGGGAGCAGCGCTGTCGCCGCCTTCTCAGTCCGCACGCGGTGTGCAGCTCTCGCCGCGGTGGCCGGCGCCGCCGGCAGCCTGGTGCTGGCGGTGGTGGTCGCGACCCTAGCGATTGCCGGCCCGCCCATTGCGAGCGCTGGGGCCTTCGTCTACGTGGACAGCCTGGGAGGGTTCTTCCTGGTCACGGTGGCGGTGGTGGTCCTTCTCGCCAGCCTCGGGTCCTCCTCCTACCTGGCAGCTGAGGAGCGTTCCGGGCAGCTCTCCGCCCGGCGGGTCAGGATCTACTTCGGCGCCTTTGGCCTCTTTGCCGCCTCGATGCTGGCCGCGGTGGAAACGGCCAATCTCGGGCTCCTCTTCATCTTGGTGGAGGCCGCGACCCTGGCCAGCGTGGTCCTGGTCCCCCTTGAGGGGCGCACCGAAGGTCTGGAGGCGGGCTGGCGGTATGTGATCATCAGCAGCCTGGGGATCACGGTGGCGCTGGTGGGGGCGCTGTTCCTCTTCTATTCCGCCAGCGCGCTACCGGGAGGCGCCGAGGCCCACCTGGCCTGGCCCTTCCTCCTTGCCCACGCGCATCAGCTCGCACCCACCGCCCTCCGCCTGGGATTCCTCCTGGGCGTCGTCGGTTATGGCACCAAGGTGGGTTTGGCGCCGATGCACACCTGGCTGCCGGATGCCCATGCCGAGGCCCCTGCGCCGGCGAGCGCGATGCTCTCGGGGGCACTCCTGAATGTCGGAATGTACGCCATCATCCGGTTGCTGGCGATCGCCAACCGGGGTCTGGGGACCCAGTACGGCGGGCGGACGATGTTGATTTTCGGATTCCTGTCGGTGCTGGTGGGCGTGGTCTTCATGATCCGCCGCCGCGACTTCAAGCGACTGTTCGCCTACTCGTCCGTCGAGCACATGGGGATCATCGCCGTGGGGCTGGGCTTTGGCGGAGTCCTGGGCATATACGGGGCCCTCCTGCACAGCCTGAACCACAGCCTGGGCAAGACCATCCTGTTCCTCAGCGGGGGCACTGTGGCTCTGGCCTACGGCAGCCGGCGGACCGATCGCCTTGGCGGGGTGGTTGGAACCATGCCCTGGACCGGGGCCCTGCTGTTCGGCGCCGCTCTGGCCATCCTGGGCGCGCCGCCGTTCGGCCTGTTCATCAGCGAGTTCACCATCGTTCGGGCTGGCCTGGTTGGCGACCAGCCTTGGCTGGTCGCCCTGCTCCTGGCTCTCCTGGCCGTCGCGTTCCTCGCCTTCACCCGCACGGTGGGCGGGATGCTGCTCGGTGCCCCCCGTGGTGTCCACCGGGAGCCGTACCACGGGGCACGTGAGCACCTCTTGGCGGTGGTTCCCTCGGCGGTGGCGCTGGTCGCACTGTTGGGTCTCGGGCTCTGGATTCCCTCGTGGCTCAACTCGCTGCTGACCCAGTCGGTGGCTCTGGTTCGATGAGCGCGCGGGAGCATGACGGGACCTTCGGGCAGCTGGCCGGGGAGGGCACTGAGCGCCAACCGATGGTTTCGGACCTTCATCTTCCGGCCGCGGCGGTCGGTGACCTGGTGGCCCAACTGGCACCGGTCGCGCGCTTTGCCGACATGTTCGCGCGGCCGACAGAGGAAGGGCTGGAGCGGGTGTTGGTGTTCACCGATGACCAGTCGGGCGGTCATCTGCGGCTCTTCTGCCCGCTGGAGGAGAAGTTCCCAGTTCCGCTCTCGCTGCTGCTGCCTGCGGCGTACCAGGAGGAGTGTGAGCTGTACGAGCTCTGGGGCGTGGAGCCAGGGGGCGGAAAGCCGGTCAACCGGGTGATCCTGCCCCCATCCGCGGAGACGGAGAAGCCACTCCGACTGCCCGGGGGGAAGCGGCTGTCCAGCGAGGTCAGGGCCCCCCACGTGGTTCAGGGCGAGGCGATCGAATTCCCCTGGGGACCGATTCGCGGCGCCGGCCAGGAGTCCTTGTACCTGGGGCTGGTGACCACCGGAGAGGAGCTTTTGGATGCCTATCTGGCCATGTTCCACAAACATCGGGGCGTGGAGCACCGGATGGTCGGGCAGACTTTGGCCCGCGCCCTCTTCCTAGCCGAGCGCTGTGAGGGGCTGGGGGCGGTGGGGAACGCGCTCGCGTTTGCGCGGGCCGCGGAGGCGGCCCTGGGGCTCGGGGTCGAGCCGGAAGCGGAGGTGACAAGGTGCCTGGCACTGGAGTTGGAGCGCGTCTACAACCACGTCGCGTCCCTCGCCGCCCTTGGGGCCGCCACCGGGCTCAGCGTGGGTCAGTCCGAGGCGGAGATCCTCCTCGAGGACTGCCTGCGACTCAATGCCAGGGCGCTTGGCCACCGCTACCTCTTCAATCTCGTGGAGGTGGGCGGGGTCAGGCGCGGCGTCGACCTGGCGGCTCTGGATGCGGGACTCGATCGACTGGAAGCCGGGTACGAATCCTTGGTCGCGAAGTTGCTGGCCACCAACTCCTACGTGGATCGGCTGGAGGGGGCGGGCACGATCACCGGGGAGGTCGCGCAGCGCCTGGCGCTGGTCGGCCCCGTGGCCCGGGCGGCGGGGGCAGTGACGGACCTGCGCCGCTCCCCCCAGGCGTCGGGTACCCCGTACGTTGGCTTTCAGCAGGCGCGAGGGCAGGCCGGGGACTGCCTTGCCCGGATGCTGGTCGGGGCAGCCGAGGTGAGGGAATCCCTGCGCCTCATGCGCCACTGGGTCCGGTCCGGCATCCCGCTTCAGGATGACTGGTCCGCCCCGGCGCCGAGCCCATGGGAGGGCGGGAGCCAGGCGGCGGGACTGGGGTGGGCCGAGACCTGCCGCGGGGAAGCTCTCGTTCATCTCGAGTTGGCCGGAGGGCAGGTGACCTTTGCTCGCCTGCGGCCGGCAGCAGCCCGCAACTGGCGGGCTCTTGACGATGCCCTCCGGGCCCGCAATGTCTTCACGGACGTGCCCATCGTGGAGGCCAGCTTCTGGCTGACGGTGGCGGGTTTCGCGCGCTGATGGCACTGTGGGCCCTCCGCGGCGCTCGCCGGGGGATCGTCACGACCCGATTCCCCCGGGGCCCTGAGCCGGAGGCTGCCGACTGGCCGACGCCACCCCAGTTCCGAGACGATGAGATCGGAACCGAGCTTGCGCTCCGGATGGCCGCGGTGTGCCCGAGCTCGGCCCTCGAGGTCGCCGGGTCCCAGCTGCGCCTGGACCTGGGCCGCTGCACCGCTTGTGGTCGCTGCCTGGAGGTGGCGCTCCGCCTTGGCCACCGCCGCCCGGACGCGCTGCTCGCAACCCGAAGCGCGGGAAATCTGGTGATCAGCTACCGGCTGGGAGATGCGAAGTGACCCCGCCAGGTCGTGACCCGGGCAGCCCGCTGCCACCCAATACGGCGAATGGGGATCTCCTCGCTGCCGCCGACCGGCTGAGGAAGCGCAGCCGGACCGTCTTGCGCCGCAGCCTTCATATCCGCACGGTGGACACGGGGTCCTGCGGAGCCTGCGAGTCGGAGATCAGGCTCCTCTCGTCCCCCTACTACGACGTCCATCGCCTCGGGTTGTTCTTCACCCCCAGTCCGCGCCATGCCGACTGCCTGCTGGTGACCGGGCCGGGTTGCCGAGCGATGGATCATGCGCTGCTCAGTGCCTACGAGGCCATGCCCGCTCCCAAGGTGGTGGTCGCAGTCGGGGCGTGTCCGCTCGGTGGGGTCTTCGGCGCTGACCGCTACACGCGAGGGGCGATTACGGGCTTGGTTCCAGTCGACGTGGTGGTGCCTGGGTGTCCCCCCAGTCCTCTGGCCCTGATCCACGGCCTGCTTCTGGCCCTGGGCCGCATCGAAGAGCGAATTGGCCAGCCGGGGGGCCAGCAATGAGTCTGGGACTCGAACTGGGCGTGGCGGCCGCAGGCGCCTGGGGCGGGGCGCTGCTCACGGCCGCGGCAGCGAGGTGGCGCATTGGTCTTCGGGCCTGCTCTGGGCTGTCCGCCTTGGGAGGGGGATTGGCGGCCGCCGCGGGCGTCGCCGTGATCGCCTCGGGGCGTGTGGGGACGCTCACCCTGGAAAGGGGGGTGGCCGGCACCCTGGTGCTTCGTACCACCTCCTTGGCTGCGGTCTTCCTGATCGCCCTAGGGTTGGTGGCCGTCGCCATAGGGCTCTATGCGCCGCGGTACCACAGTCCCGGTCCTGGAACCTCGGCCTATCAGGCCGCCTACACGCTCGCCCTCGTCGCGAGTCTGGGAGTGCTGCTCGCCGGATCCGTGACCACGTTCCTGGTTGCCTGGGAGGCGATGACCATATCCGGCTACCTGATGATCCTGCGTCATCCGGGCCGGGCTGCGGCGGTGCGAGGCGGTTACCTCTTCCTCGCCCTCGGAGAGGTGGGCTTCATGCTGGTGGTCGGGGCGCTGGGCCTGCTCGCCGCCAAGACGGGCGCGCTCTCCTTCGCGGAGATCGCGGCTCGCGCCCACACCGTGCCGGCCGGGTACGAGGACCTAGTTTTCGTCCTGGCGCTACTGGGGTTCGGGTTCAAGGCCGGGATCGTCCCGTTTCACATCTGGCTGCCCGAGGCCCACCCCGCCGCCCCCGCCGACGGCTCAGGGTTTCTCTCTGGGGTGGTCACCAAGCTCGGCATCTACGGTTTCATGCTGGTCTCCTTCGAGCTGCTGCCCAGGGGACCAGTCTGGTGGGGACTTCTGGCGCTTGGCCTGGGCAGTGCGTCGGCCGTGTTGGGGGTCCTCTACTCCCTCATGGAGCGCGACTGGAAGCGGTTCCTGGCCTTCTCCACGGTCGAGAACATCGGCATCGTGGTCATCGCCCTGGGAGCCTCCCTCACCTTCTTCGAGTCGGGGTTGGCCGCCCTCGGGGCACTGCTGCTCATCGCCGGCCTGTACCAGGTGCTCAACCACGCGGCCTACAAGACCCTGCTCTTCCTCGGAGTGGGGGTGGTGGAACATGCGGCGGGGACAAGAGACATGGACCGGCTCGGGGGGCTGGCTCGCCGCCTGCCCCGGACCGCGGTTCCGATGCTGGTCGGGTCCCTGGGCATCGCGGCGCTTCCGCCTTTGAACGGGTTCGTGTCTGAGTGGCTCATCTTCCAGGGCCTCTTCCAGGCGTTCAGGATCGGCTCCCACCTGGTTGCCGTCCTCCTGGTGGTGGCGGCCGCGGTACTGGCCCTCACCGGGGGGCTGGCGGTGGGCGCATTCGCCCGGAGCTTCGGGATTCCCATGCTCGGAATGCCACGGGGCGGCGGCGCAGCCGCAGCCACTGAGAAGAAGCAGCCGTGGCTGGGGGGCGCCCTCCTTGCAGGCGCGTGTGTCTTCCTCGCTCTGGGGGCCCCGCTGGTGCTCGGTGGGCTCAGCCTCGTGGCCGGCACCACCTCGGGCGAGCATCTGGGCAGCTTGTTGCTGGTGCCGGGGCTGACCATCATCCCCGCCCACGTTGACTTCAGCTCTCTGGCGCCCACCTGGCTGGCGGTCTGCCTCATCGCCATGCTGGCGGTGCCCGTCGCCATCTCCCGAGTCGGGCGGGGAGAGGAGGCGGACCGCGTGGGTCCAGTCTGGGCCGGGGGCATGCTCAGCTTTCGGGCTCGAATGCAGTACACCGCCACCACGTTCGCCAACCCAGTTCGCGTCACCTTCGATCGTCTCTACCGCCCCGCGGTCGACGTCGCCCGGGCCTCGGACGACCCCGCTGGGCAGTCAGGACCGGTGCACTACGGCTTCCGGGTGACCCCGGTCTTCGAGCGGGCCCTGTACCAGCCGGCGGGCCGGCTGCTCAACCGCCTTGGGACTGCGGCCAACCGGCTGCAATCGGGGAACGTCAACACCTATCTGCTCTACGTCTTCGTCGCCATCCTGATTGCATACGGGGCGGCTCTGCTGTGATCCCGAACGGCCAGGGATCGCCTCGGCCCGAGGAGAGCTGGTCTCTGGACCAGATCGGTGCGAGCCTTCTCTTCTCCGAACCGGTGGCGCCGCAGCCCGTGCCCTTGGCGGGTGACTGGCTGGAGGACCTCCGGCTCGATCAGTTGATCTCGCAGGCTACCAGCGGCCGTGAATCCTACGAGCTGGCGCGGCTGTTCCGGAGGCGGCTCGAGACTCCAGGGCAGGTTCGCTTTCGGCAAGACATCTGCCGTGACTTAGAGCGCCCAGAGGTCGGGGACGCCTGGCGGACCTTCGGTCACCAGCTCGCGGAAACACGTTCCTGCCTGACCCGGGCCGACCGGACGCGGCACAACTGGGAGCGAGGACTGTGGTATCTCGAGGCGGTCCTCCAGTACGTACAGGCGGTGGAGCAACTGAGCGCAGGGCTGCAGGCCACGGGGTTCTCCTCCGTCGGATTGGGGGTTGTTCGGGACTTCCTGGGTGCCTACCTGAAGTCGCCGGAGTTCTCGGATCTGGCCCGCGAGGGTCGTGGGGTTAAGGCCGAATTGGCTGGTGTCCGGTACTCGGTCAAGGTGACCGGCAATCGGGTTGTCGTGGGGCGCTTCCCGGAGGAGCCGGACCTTGGCGAGGAGGTGACAGATGCCTTTCAGCGGTTCCAGCAAGGCACCCCCGCGATGCGGGAGTTCGACCTCCTCCGCCCCGAGTGGCTGGACCCAGTGGAGCAAAGAATCCTGGATCGGGTGGCCCGGTTGTTCCCTCAACCCTTCACGCACCTCGAACGGTTCTGGCGCCGGGCGCTTCAGTTCCGCAACCCGGTCGTCGTCGAGCTGGACCGGGAGGCGCAGTTCTTCCTGGCCTACCTCGAGTTCCTCGCTCCACTTAGGGAGGCGGGGCTGCCCGTGTGCTATCCCGAGGTGGTCGATATCGGAGCCCCAGTTGGCGCCGACTCGACCTACGACCTGGTGCTGGCCCGCAAGCTGGTCGGTCTGGGCCAGCCGGTTGTCCTCAACGACTTCGGCCTCACCGGGGCGGAGCGCGTCCTGGTGGTTTCGGGTCCGAACCAGGGGGGCAAGACCACGTTCGCCGTCACCGTGGGGCAGGTTTACCATCTGACGGCGCTGGGACTTCCTGTGGCGGGCGCCGAAGCTCGGATTCCAGTGTGCGACGCCGTTCTGACCCACTTTGGCCGCACCGAGGAGCTGGGGGATCGACAGGGCAGGCTGGAAGCTGACGTCGCAGCCCTCGCAGAGATCTTCTCCGGGGCCACTAACCGGAGCGTCGTGATTTTGAACGAGACGTTCGGCTCGGCCAGCCTTGAGGACGCTCGATCCCTGGGGCGGAGGACCCTGGAGCGGCTGGTGACGATCGGAGTACGGGGAGTCTATGTGACCTTCATCGACGAGCTTGCGGAGATCGGACCGGCGGTGGTCAGCATGGTGAGCATGGTTGACCCCGAGGATCCCGCCGAACGCACCTTCAGGGTTCTGCGCAGGCCGCCCGATGGCCTCGCCTATGCCCTGGCGCTGGCGCGCAAGTATGGGCTGACCCATGAGCAGCTTCGGGAGCGACTGGGCCATTGAAGCCGCACCTGCTATATCCGGAGCGGGATTTCGACGGCCAGGGTGAACTCCCAGATTGGGCGGCGGATCTGAGCGAAGACCTCGGCCTGGAGGCGGTTTGGAGCGCCATGAGCGGGGGGGACCGCTTCCTCTGGGACGCCGCTCGACGGGTCATCCTGGACAGCCGTCAGAGCACGGAGGAGATCGACTACCGCCAGGAGGTGGCTCAAGACTTCTTGGCCCACCCGGAGGCCCTGGAGCAGCTTTACCAGGTGGCCGTGGACGCAGTCGAGTCGGAGAGACGGATCTGGGGTCTGAGCGGGCGTCACCCCGGGGGTGCGCTCCACCACGGCGTCGAGGTGCTCTCGGTCTTGATGCCGGCCGCCCGACGGCTGCGCGACCTGGGTGAAGGAATGAGGGTCAACTGGATGTCGAGGGGGCTGACCGCATTTGCGGACAGCCTTCGGCGGGACCTGAGCGACGACTACCTCGACCTGACCGATTCCCTGCTCAGCGCCCTGCGCCTGGAGTCGGGCGCACTTTTCGGCGCGGCCCTGGGGGTCGGCGGGGGGGGCAGCGGATACCTCCTTCTACGGCCGTCGACGCGAAAGGTTCCCCTGGGCGAGCGCCTGGGAGTGAGAGAGCGCTCCCGGCACGCCTTCACGGTGGACCCCCGGGACGAGTCGGGGCTGAGGGCTCTGGGAAACCTCGCCGACCGGGGCCTCGCCGGCGTCGCCCGCTCGGTGTCCCAGGCGGCAGACCACGTGCTGGCGTATTTCCGCTCCCTACGGTTCGAGCTCGGCTTCTACCTTGGCTGTTTGAACCTCCACCGAGCGCTGGCCGGCCAGCGGCTGCCCACCTGCTGGCCCCGGCTGGAGCCCGCGGATCAACTGCGGCAGTTTGCTCGGGGGCTCTACGACATCACGCTGCCGCTGCGAGATGGCATCCTGCCGGTGGGAAACGACCTGGACGCGGACGGCTGCCCCTTGCTGGTGATCACGGGGGCCAACTCCGGAGGCAAGAGCACCTTTCTCAGAGGCTTGGCGCTGGCCCAGCTGCTGGCTCAGGCTGGCATGTTCGTGGGCGCCCGAGAGTTCGCCTCAAGCGTGGCCACCAGCATTCACACCCACTTCGTCCGGCCCGAGGATGAGTCCATGTCCCGCGGCCGGCTGGCGGATGAGCTGGAGCGCATGAGCAAGACGGCCGACCAGGTGGCCGCCGGGGGCCTGGTAGTGATGAACGAGTCCTTCTCGTCCACCAACGAGTTGGAAGGATCTGAGATCGCTCGCCAGGTGACGACTGCCTTGTTGGAGAGCGGGGTGCGGGTGGCGATCGTGACCCACTTCTTCGAGCTGGCGTGCGCCCTTCTGGCCGCTCCTCCTCAGCCCCCAGTCTTTCTGCGTGCCGAGCGCCTTCCGGATGGGCGTCGCACCTACCGCCTCCTGAAGGGCGAGCCCCTGGCAACCGCTTTCGGATCCGATCTGCTGAAGACGGTGGACTTGATGGGCGGGGCACGTGGCTAGGCCAGAGCGCGACGATTTGGATGTCTTACTCCAGGACCTCTGGGCCGGCTAGGAGTTCCGGAGCCGGGAGTGAGCTCTGGCCCGTGCCGTGCGCCTTAGGTGCCGTCTTGGTCCCACCTCGGCTCGCCTGCTTTTCCTGGTGGCCGCTGCTGGGCCGGAGGGAGTCGGTGTCGTGCAGGTGGCTGCGGCCGTGGGCCTCCCTCCGAGCGGCGCCAGCCGGGCCGCCGCGCCTTTGCTGCGCCGAGGGCTGGTGGCAGCGTCGTGTCTAAGCGGCAGACCGGCGGCTCCGGCCCCTCGGCCTGTCCTCCGAGGGAGCGGAGACGGTGAGAGCTCTGGTCCGGCCTCTGCCGGGTCTTCCCTGCTCGGGGTCGGATGCCAGAGGCGGGTTTCCCAGCGCCGCTGCGGGCGCAGGGCGGTCAGCTGAGCCATCCCCTGGAGGTTAGGGGCAAACACCACCGGGTATACCCCTTGGTGGGCGAAACCGTCGCCCTGGAGGTGTCGCATGCGACTCGACCGGTTCACACAGCGCAGCCAGGAAGCTCTGGAGGACGCCACCCAGCTGGCCACCTCGGGCTCCCATCCACAGGTGGATCCGGAGCACCTGCTCCTGGCGTTGCTCCGCCAGACGGACGGGTCGGTGCCGGCTCTCCTTCGGCAGCTGGAGGTGGACCCTGCGGCGGTAGCGCAAAGGGTGAGCTCGGATCTGGCGGGGCGGCCGCGGCAGGAGGGAGCGGCTCCCACGGCCTCCCGGGAGCTGGAGCAGGTCCTGCGGTCGGCATGGGATGAGATGGAGCGGCTCCAGGACGAGTACTGCTCCACAGAGCATCTCCTGCTGGCACTGGCGGCGATTTCGGGCGGACCCGCTGCCGGGGTGCTGCGCTCGGCGGGGGTGACCAGGGAGCGGCTCGTGCGAGCGCTGGAGGGGCTCCGGCAGGGGCAGCGGGTCACCGACCCCAATCCGGAAAGCAAGCTCCAAGTGCTCGAGAAGTACGCGCGCGACCTCACCCAGCTGGCGCGCGAGGGGAAGCTGGATCCGGTCATAGGACGGGACGAGGAGATTCGCCGGACCATGCAGGTGCTGGCCCGCCGCACCAAGAACAACCCGGTGCTCATCGGCGACCCGGGGGTGGGCAAGACCGCCATCGTGGAGGGCTTGGCCCAGCGTATCGCCGCGGGAGACGTGCCCGAGACCCTGAAGAATCGGCGGGTGGTGGCTCTGGATCTGGGCACCCTGGTCGCCGGAACCAAGTTTCGGGGCGAGTTCGAGGAGCGGCTCAAGGCACTGCTGAAGGAGGTCACCGACTCCGGCGGCCAGGTGGTGCTGTTCATCGACGAGCTTCACACCCTGATCGGCGCCGGGGCGGCCGAGGGGGCCATGGACGCCAGCAACATGCTCAAGCCCGCGCTGGCTCGGGGAGAGTTGAGGGCGATCGGTGCCACCACCTATGACGAGTACCGCAAGCACATCGAGAAGGACCCGGCGCTGGAGCGCCGGTTCCAGCCGGTGTACGTGGGGGAGCCCTCTGTCGAGGACACGGTCAGCATCCTCCGCGGGCTGAAGGAGCGCTACGAGGTCCACCACGGGGTCCGGATCAAGGACTCCGCCCTGGTGGCCGCCGCGGTGCTGTCGTCCCGCTACATCAGCGGCCGGTTTCTACCCGACAAGGCCATCGACCTGGTGGACGAGGCGGCCTCCCGGTTGCGCATGGAGATCGACTCCATGCCGGTGGAACTGGACCAGGTGGAGCGCGGCATCCGCCAGTTGGAGATCGAGCGGCAGGCGCTGCGCAAGGAGACCGACCGGGCGTCGGCGGAGCGGCTGCAGGCGCTGGAGCGCGAGCTGGCCGACCTCCAGGAGCAGGCGGTCGGCCTGCGGCAGCGGTGGGAGCGAGAGAAGGCGCAGATCGCCCGCACGCGCGCGGTCAAGGAGGAGATCGAGCGCGTCACCTTCGAAGCCGAACGGGCGGAGCGCATGGCCGACTTCGGCCGGGCCGCGGAGCTCCGCTATGGCCGGCTGACCGAGCTTCACTCCCAGCTGGCCGAGCATCAGGCCCACCTGGACCAGGCCCCCGATGGAGAGCCCCTCCTCAAGGAGGAGGTGGGGGAGGAGGACATCGCGGAGGTGGTGTCGCGCTGGACGGGAATCCCGGTCCAGCGGATGCTGGAGGGGGAGGTCCACAAGCTGGTGGAGATGGAGGCGCGCTTGCACCAGCGGGTCGTGGGCCAGGACGAGGCCATCTCGGCTGTGGCCAGCGCCGTTCGGCGGGCTCGGGCGGGCCTGCAGGACCCAAGACGCCCGCTGGGATCCTTCATCTTCCTGGGCCCGACCGGGGTGGGCAAGACCGAGGTGGCGAGGGCGCTGGCGGAATTCCTCTTCGACAGCGAGGAGGCGATGGTCCGGCTGGACATGTCAGAGTACATGGAGAAGCACTCGGTGGCCCGTCTGGTGGGCGCTCCCCCCGGATACGTCGGCTACGAGGAGGGCGGGCATCTCACCGAGTCCGTGCGCCGCCGGCCGTATGCGGTTCTTCTCCTGGACGAGATCGAGAAGGCGCATCCGGACGTCTTCAACGTGCTCCTCCAGCTGCTTGACGACGGTCGGCTCACCGACGGCAAGGGACGCACCGTCGACTTCCGCAACTGTGTCGTGATCATGACCAGCAACCTGGGTAGTCCGGTGATCGCGGCCCTCCCCGACCACCCCACCCCCGAGGCGCAGGAAGTGGCTCGCCAGGCCGTGCTGGCCGAGCTGCGCTCACAGTTCCGCCCCGAGTTCCTGAACCGGGTGGACGACATCATCATCTTCCAGCGCCTCGACCTCGCCCAGATCGAGCGCATCGTGGCGCTGCAGCTGGAAGAGATGCGGGCCCGGCTGGCTGCCCGGCACCTGGAGCTGCGGCCCCTGCCGGCCTCGGTGCGCTGGCTGGCCGAGAAGGGCTACGACCCGGTGTATGGCGCCCGCCCACTGCGACGGCTGGTCCAACGCCAGTTGGCTGATCGGGTGGCAGTGGGCGTCCTGGAGGGAACCTTCGCCGAGGGCGACATCCTCACGGTGGACGCGGACGCCTCGGGGCTCCAGCTGCACCGGGAGGGCAGGGTAGAGTCGGGCGCGGCGCCGGAGGCGGTGGACCCCGAAGTGGAGCTTCTGCGCTGAGCGCTCACCAACTCGCGTCGGTACGGCGGGCGGCGGTACGAAGAGCCTCCAGCACCTGTTCGAGGCGGGAGGAAAGCGCAGGCGCGGCTCGAATCGTCTCCAATCGCCTGCCGGCCATGACCAGCTCGCAGCTGCTCCCGAGAAGGTGGGGGCGCACCGAGGGACGAGTCGAGCAGGCGAGCAGCGCCTGACCCGCCGCCTTGTTCAGGGCTCGCGGGGAGAGCTCCCCGGCCACAACCTGGAGCTCCGATCCTCCGGCCCGGAGGCGGAACTGGTACGCGCGGCGTCCGGCCTTGGCGCAAGACTCGCAGCGTCCATAGGGGTCACCGGCCACCTCGGGGCGGCGCTGGCACACCTTGCACACACCCCGAGTCTACCGGCCCATCTAAAAGAAAGGAGAGGCGAGGAACCCGCTACCCGCCGTCGCCCTGGAGGAGCCCCGCCAGCTCCTGAAGGGAGGCGGCCAAGGCCGCCCTCCGGTCGGGGGGAAGGCCGCGCATCTTCTCCTCCAGCATCTCCGCCCGGGCGCGCCGCAGGCGAGCCAGGAGGCGCGTCCCGCCGGGGCTGACGGCCAGGAGGACAGCGCGTCGGTCGGCGGGATCCTCCTGGCGGTACACCAAGCCCTCCAGCAAAAGCCGGCGCAGCTTGGGTGTCATGGTCGAGTTGTCCACCCCGAAGTAGTCCGCCAGCTCGCTCGGCCGGCACGGACCAGTGGCCGCGATCCGGTTGACCACCCAGACGTGCGAGGTGGGCACCGGACACCGGGCGCGGCGGCTCACCTCCATCTGCACGTCGTGGCGCACGACCCAGTTGGCCAGCGTGGTGAGACCTCCTTCGAGGTCGTCGCGGACCTGGTCGCCGGCAGGGGCGCTCATCCCTCTCCGCTCCTCCCCTCCATCTGGGTGAGGCTGGGCGCCGCCGGAGCACCCGGCCTCTCCTTGATCGTTGCCTTGGCAGCGGCCTTGACGCCCTCGGGGGCGAGCTCCGGATGGACGTACCGTCCGCCACGAAGGGCGCTTGCCAGGGCGGCCAGAACGCAAGCCAGGGCTGCGAAGTCCAGAGCGGCCCTCAGTCCAGACATGAAGGAGGAGGCGATCAATCGGGGGAAGAACGCCCGCCCGGTGAGGTAGGCGGCGTGGGCCGCGGTCAGGTGCGGGAGGACCGGTCCCAGCAGGGTGGCCACCGGATTGAAGCCGAGGAAGGCGGCGAAAAGGCTGCCGACGGCGGGCAGGTGGGCCACCCGAGCGGCAGCCCCAGAGGGAACCCCCTGGGCCACCAGCCCGCTGTACAGGGCGTGGGGCAGGGAGGCGGAGAGCCCCACGATGATGAGGGTGAAGAAAATCCCGATGGACAGCACGGAGGCGGAGTTCTGGAACGTGGCGGCCATCCCCGCCCCCGCCCCCCGCTGCCCGGGAGGGAGGCTGTTCATGATCCCGGCCTGGTTGGGGGAGGCGAACAGGCCGCTGGAGAGCCCGTATATGAAGAGGAGCGTGGCGAAGGCCGGGTAGCTGAAGTCGGCCGGCAGGAGCTGCATACCCCCGAAGGTGGCGGCCGAGATGAGGACGCCGGCGGTGGCAAAGGTGCGCGATCCGTAGCGGTCGGAGAGCGCTCCGGCCAGCGGCCCAGCGACCAAGAAGCCGGCCGTGAGCGGCAGCAGGTAGATGCCCGCCCACAGAGGGGTGGAGGCGAAGCTGTAACCGTGGAGCGGCAGCCAAATCCCTTGCAGCCAGATGATCAGGATGAACATCAGCCCGCCCCGGGCCAGGGCCGCCAGCAGGGCCGCCAGGTTACCGGCGGCGAAGGCTCGGATTCGGAAGAGTGGCATCCGGAACATCGGCTGGGCCACGCGCGCCTCGACCCAGGTGAAGAGCACGAGAAAAGCCACCCCGCCGATCAGAGCGGCCAGGACGAGCGGGTTGGACCAGCCCATGGACTGGCCCCGGTAGGGGAGGATCCCGTAGGTGATGCCGACCAAAACCGCGATCAGCCCGATGGCGAAGGTGGCGTTGCCCCACCAGTCGATGGTGGAGTGCGTTCTCTGTCCGGTGTCCTTGAGCTTGAGGTAGGCCCAGACGGTGCCGAAGAGGCCGAACGGCACCGAGACCAGGAAGACCAGGTGCCATTCGATGGGACCCAGGATCCCGCCCAGTACCAGTCCGATGAAGGAACCGGCAATCGCCGCCACCATGTTGGTCCCCAGGGCCAGTCCGCGCTGGGTGGCCGGGAAGGCGTCGGTCAGGATGGCCGAGGAGTTGGCCCAGAGGAAGGCCCCTCCGATGCCCTGTAGTACCCGCATGACGATGAGGTAAAGCGCCGCGCCGGGGCCGGTGCCGAAGGTGAGTGACAGGAGGATGGAGAAGAGGGTGAACACCGCAAAGCCGAGGTTGTACATGCGCACCCGGCCGAACATGTCCCCGATCCTGCCGAGGCTCACCACCAAGACCGCCGTCACCACCATGTAACCCATCAGCATCCAGAGGAAGTAGGGGGTGTTCCCTGGGGCCAGAGGGTTGAGGTGGATACCCCGGAAGATGTCGGGGAGGGCGATGAGGACGATCGAGGAATTGATGGTCGCCATCAGGATGCCGAGGGTGGTGTTGGAGAGGGCGATCCACTTGTAGGCGAGGCGGCCGCTGGAGGCGTTGGGGCCCGCCGGGAGGGTAGGGGTCACGGACACCTCCGGTACTGGTTGGTTGGCACAAACCAACTATACGGGGTGGGTGCCCGCTCGGAGCGGAGCGGCGGCCCAGCCGAAGGTGGCGGCCAGTGGTGCCGGCCATCCGGCGGAACCGAATCTCTGCGGCGGCGGTTATATTTGCAGTGATGCCATCTCTGACGGGCTCCGGCCACCGCCTGTGGCGACGGATCGGGCTCAGCGTCGGGGCGGTGGCGGTGCTGGGGGGGGCCGCGACCGGGATCGCGGCCGCGGCGCGGCCCCTACCACTTGTCAGCCCGGAGCTCTCGGTGACGGTCCCTGTCAGTTCGGGCACCGTCGCCCCCACCGCGGTCATCGACCTCTCGGTGCGGCACGCTCATCTGGAGTCGGTGTCGGTGCGCACCTCGGCCGGGCTGCTGATCGGGGGGAGCGTGACCAACGGGACCTGGAAGCCCACCGCGCCGATGCCTTGGGCGACCACCTTTCGGATGGTGGCCACCGCCCGTGGGGGCAGGCCGGCCAAGACCGTGAGCCGGGTGGCGAGCTGGACCACTCCGGACCAGCCGCTCCCTGCGGGGACCATTGGGATAACGATCTCGCCCAGCCCGGGGCAGCAGGTCGGGATGGGGGCAACCTGGGTGGTGCAGTTCAGCCAGCCGATCCCGGCCGCCGATCAGCCGCTGGTGCTGCAGCGGCTCTCCGCCGGCGAGTCGCTCACCGATCCTCTGGGGTGGCACTGGTGGTCGCCGACCGAGGTGGACGGGAGGCCGGAGCAGTTCTGGCCCCTCAACGAGCAGGCCACGCTGACCGTGAACTTGAACGGGTTGGCGGTCGATGGGGAGCGGCTGGTCAACTCCTCGGTGTCCAGCAGCTTCACGGTGATCAACCAGCACATCGCCAGGATCAGCGCCACGACTCACGAGATGCAGGTGTACAACGGCACCCAGCTGGTCCGCACCGAACCGGTGAGCCTGGGCCGCCCCGGCTTCCCCACCATCTCCGGGACCCTGGTCGTCCTGTCCAAGACCCCGGTGGTGTTCATGAACTCTGCGACCATCGGCTACCCCGGCCTCTACGCTCAGAACGTCTACGATGACGTGGCCATCAGCACCGATGGGTACTACATCCACATGGCCAACTGGGACATCTACGACCACGGCCTCTACAACGTCTCCCATGGGTGCGTGGAGCAGAATCCCGGCGACGCTGTGTGGTTCTACAACTGGTCGGTCCCCGGGGATGTGGTCGTGATCACCGGGACGACCCTCCAGGCCAGCGAGGCCGACGGAGAGGGGGACTGGAACATCCCCTGGTCGGAGTTCCAGCCCGCCTGAGCGGCCCCACCGCACGGCCCCATCCCGGCGGCGTGATACCATGAATGTAGTTGCTGACACAACTAGGTTCTGAGTCGCCCCACGCAGCGGAGGAAGTTGGATGGATGTGAAGAGCGGGTCGGGCGGGGCAGATCGGATGCCGGTCGTGTACCTCAGCCACGGAGCGCCACCACTGGCCGACGATCGCGAGTGGAAGTCGCAGCTGGCAGCCTGGGCCAAGGCGATGCCGACGCCCCGGGCCATCCTGGTGGTGTCGGCCCACTGGGAGTCGGCGCCGGCGACAGTGGGGGCCACCGCCACGGTGCCTCTGGTGTATGACTTCTGGGGATTCCCGGAGCGTTACTACCAGGTGCGCTACCCCGCGCCGGGCGCGCCCTGGTTGGCGGAGCGGGTGTCCGGCCTGCTGGCCACTCCGGGTGAGCCTGTGCGGCACGACCCATCCCGGGGCCTGGACCATGGTGCCTACGTGCCCTTGGTGGAGATGTATCCCCAGGCGGACGTCCCAGTTCTGCAGCTTTCGCTCCCCACCCTGGACCCCGAGCGGCTGCTGGCCACCGGGGCCCGGCTCGCCCCTCTGCGGGACGAGGGCGTTCTCATCATGGGGAGCGGTTTCTTCACCCACAACCTCCAGGCCATGCGCCTGTCGCCAACCCCCGAGGCACCTCCACCATCCTGGTCGGCGGAATTCGACGAGTGGGGGAGCGAAGCGTTGGCCCGATGGGACCTGGATTCCCTGGCGGACTTCCAGAACAGAGCCCCGGCCGGACATCTGGCCCACCCCAGGACCGAACACTTCGCCCCCCTTTTCGTAGCCCTGGGGGCGGGGAGTGACGAGGGCGAGGGTCAGCAGACGGTGATCGACGGATTCTGGTATGGCCTCGCCAAGCGGTCGGTGCAGGTGGGGTGACCCACAAGCCCCCGTACCGGGGCCGAGGACCTTGCCGGAGGTGATCGAGTGAGCGGGCCCTTCTTCGGATTCCACATGCCGAACTTCACCTTCGAGGGGGTGGCGCCGGCCGGCCTCTTCGCCCACGTCGCCGGCCTCGCCCAGGCGGCGGAAGACGCCGGCTTCGACATGGTTTCGGTGATGGACCACTTCTATCAGATCCGGGGAGTGGGGGCTGAGACCGAGCCGATGCTGGAGGCCTACACCACCCTTGGTGCCCTCTCACAGCGCACCAGCAAGGTCCTCTTGGGGGCGCTGGTGAGCGGAGTCACCTACCGCAACCCGGCCCTTCTGGTTAAGCAGGTCACCACCCTCGATGTGCTCTCTGGGGGGCGGGCCATCCTCGGCCTGGGGGCCGCCTGGAACGAGGACGAGCACCGCGGCTTCGGATTCGATTTCCCTCGGGTGGGTCGCCGGATGGATCGGCTCGAGGAGGCGCTCCGCATCGCCCAGTCGATGTTCGCGGAGGAGCGGCCGACCTTCGAAGGGCGCCACTTCCGAATCGATCGAGCGCTCAACGTTCCCCGCCCACTTCAGCCCGGCGGGCCGCGCATCCTGGTGGGGGGCGGCGGCGAGCAGCGCACCCTCCGGTTGGTGGCTCGCTACGCCGACATCTCCAACTGGTTCGGCGGCCTTGACGCGATGAAGCGGAAGGGGGAGATCCTGGAGCGGTACTGCCTGGAGGAGGGCCGCGATCCGGCCACGATCCTTCGAACCGCCATGGCCCCCGTCATGATCGCCACCGGCCCCGAGGCTGCCCGGAGACTGGCGGAGCGTATCCCGGAGGAGAGGCGCAGGCTGGTCGGCCCACCCCTCACGCCCGAGCAGGCGGCCGACAAGCTCAAGTCCTTCCTGGATGCCGGCATCGCCGGGTTCACCTTCGGCAACCCGAACCTCTTCGACCGGGAGCTGATCCTGGCCGCTGGGGAAGTGAAGAGGCTTCTCTCGGCCTGAGGACGCGCCTCCCTGGCCCTTCCCCGGGGCGCTGGTGTTGTGGTATACATGCACACCAAGTTTCGGGTCGACCTCCCTAGCCATCCGTGGTCGGCCCGTCCATTCCAGGGAGTGGACCCAGTGAGCATCCGACGTCCCGACTTCTGGTTGGAGAGCCCTCAGGTGCGGCGGGAGTCCGCCGCCCAGGTGGTGTACCGGCTGCTCCGCGAGGCGATGATCAATCACGACCTCGCCCCTTCGAGCCGGCTCCACGAGCCCGAGCTCGCGATCCACCTCTCGGTGAGCCGGACCCCGGTGCGCGAGGCCTTGCGGGCCCTCGAGGCGGACGGGTTTGTGAAGCGTCTGCCCAACGGTGGGCTGATGGTGGCTGAGGTGGACGCGCGCGATGTGGCGGAGCTGTACGAGGTGCGCCGGGCTCTCGAGGGGCTGGCGGCCAACCAGGCGGCGCGGCGGGCCACGATGCACGATGCCCGGGAGCTGGTGTCGATACTGGACCAGGCTGACCGCCGCTCAGATGAGCCGACCGCGCTGCGGGAGCTGGGGGAGCGGTTCCACCGCCGGATAGCGGAGGTGGCCGACAACCGTAGGGCCGCAGAGCTGCTGGACAAGCTCCACGACCACATAGTTCGTTACCGACTGGCGACCGCGGTGGAGAGCCGCGAGCGTCAGGATGGGGCCCGTCGGGAGCACCGGCGCGTCGCCGAAGCCATCATGGACGGCAACCCGGCGGCGGCGGAGCGGGCGATGGCGGTCCACGTGCGCCGTGAGAGCGCCTACCTGGTGGCCGCCCTGTCGCCGGAGATCGCAGCCGGCGCC
>JAJZGN010000138.1 GCA_021798435.1 bacterium
GGACCTCTTCCTGGACCTGGACGCCGATGAGGGGCAGCTGGACTTCCCCATCCTTTATGCCAGCGCCAAGGAGGGCTGGGCCTCATCGTCTCCCGCCGCCACCGGCACATCCCTTGAGCCGCTCTTTGAGGCCATCCTGAGCCGGGTGCCGGCGCCAGAGCACGAGCCTGGGGGGGCGTTGCAGGCACTGGTGACCAATCTCGACGCCTCGCCCTACCTGGGCCGGCTGGCCGTCTGCCGCGTCCATCGGGGCGAGATCTCCCGGGGGGCCAGTGTCGCGTTGTGCCGTGCCGCTGGCGAGGTGGAGGTGGGCCGCGTCGTGGAGCTGTTCGGGACCGAGGGGCTGGAGCGGGTCGCGGTGGAGTCCGCGGGGCCGGGGGAGATCGTGCTGGTCGCCGGGTTTCCCGATGTCTCCATCGGGGATACCCTCGCCGACGCGCAGGCTCCCGAGGCGCTGGAGCCGATCCTGGTGGACGAGCCGAGCCTGGCCATGACGGTGGGGATCAACACCTCCCCGCTGGCCGGGCGCGAGGGCACCAAGCTCACCGCCCGGCTTCTGAAGAGCCGCTTGGACGCCGAACTGGTCGGGAACGTCTCGTTGCGCATCGCGCCCACGGAGCGGCCCGACACCTGGGAGGTCCAGGGGCGGGGGGAGCTCCAGCTCGCGGTGCTGGTGGAGACCATGCGCCGGGAGGGGTTCGAGCTCACCGTGGGCAAGCCCCAGGTGGTGACCCGGGTGGTGGAGGGGGTGGTCCACGAGCCCATGGAGCGGCTGACCGTGGACGCCCCGGAGGAGTATCTCGGGGTCATCACCCAGCTGTTGGCGCTGCGCCAGGGTCGGCTCCAGGAGATCGTCAACCACGGGACCGGGTGGGTCCGGTTGGAGTACCGTGCCCCGGCCCGGGGGCTGGTGGGGTTCCGCACCGAGTTCCTGGTGGAAACCAGGGGGACCGGGGTGCTGCACAGCGTCTTTGACGGGCTCGAGCCCTGGCATGGGGAGCTCAAGACCCGGCGCAACGGCTCGCTGGTGGCGGACCGCAGGGGGTTCTCCACGAGCGAGGCGCTGATGTCGCTGCAGGAGCGCGGGACGCTGCACATCGGGCCGGGGGTCGAAGTCTATGAGGGGATGGTGGTGGGGGAGAACGCTCGGCCCGAGGACATGGACGTCAACCCGACCAGGGAGCGCAAGCTGACCAACATGCGGTCCTCCACCGCGGAGGAGCTGGAGCGCTTGAGTCCGGCCCTGAACCTCTCGCTGGAACAGGCGCTGGAGTTCATCGCCGAGGATGAGTGTGCCGAGGTTACTCCCCGGTCGGTGAGATTGCGCAAGGTGGTACTGGAGCAGAGCCTGAGAGCGCGCGAGCGGCGCCGAGCGCGCCCTCAGGCCAGGGCGGGGGTGGGCTAGCGGGGCTGGGGAGGCCCCGGAGGAACCCCGCGGTCCAGCGCCTGTTCCAGCTGCCGGGTGCGGTGGTAGGCCGCCCATACCGCGTCTGCCAGCACCGTCCGGAAGCGCCCCCTCTCCAGGGCGGCGAGCGCCTCAGCCGAAGTGCCACCCGGAGACGTCACCATGTCCCGGAGCTCACTGGGGTGGCGCTGGCTCTGGGCGGCGAATTCCGCCGAGCCCTCCACCGTGCTCAGCACCAGCCTCCTGGCCAGGTGCCGGGGGAAGCCCAGGTGGACGGCGGCGTCCACCAGGGACTCGATGAACAGCAGGGTGTAGGTGGGGCCGGTGCCGGATACCGCGGTGGCCATCGCCACCTGCTCCTCGTCCTCCACCTCCAGCTCCTCGCCGAGGGCGCCCAGCAGCTGGCGGGTGCGCAGGCGTCCCAGCTCGTCCACCTCCGGGGTGGGATACCAGACGGTCATGCCCTTCCCGATCTGCGCCGGGGTGTTGGGCATCGCCCGGACCACGGCGGGGTGCCCCAAACCATCGCCCAGAGTCCGAGTGGAGGCGCCGGCAACGATGCTCAGGACGAGGGTGCGGGGCGTGATCGCCCCCTTGAGCTCGGGCATGACCCGGCGTAGCACCTGGGGCTTGACCGAGATGACCAATAGGTCAGCCGCGGCCGCGGCCGCCCGGTTGTCCGAACTGACCCTGACGCCGAGGCGGTGCTCCAGATCCTCCCGCCGCGATCGACGGGGGTGGGTGCAGGTGACCTCTGCCGGGCTGACCAGCTCCCGTGCCAAGAGGCCTCCCACTATGGCTTCAGCCATGGCGCCGGCCCCCACCACCACGAGTCGCACCCCCGAGAGGTGGCTCTGAGGCGGTAAGTCCGAAGAGAGAGATGGGTCGGCAGGCAAGCTGTTACACCATATGGGGCCGGGCGGCTCTGCTCAGCATATCCGCGGCGGTACGATCTGGGCCAGCAAATCAATGTGGGGGGCGTGGCGTATGACTCACTCGCGCGACCCGCACAGAGCGTGAGGGCCAAGATTTGAAGGCGGCTCTGTACCGCACGGTTGGCGCCGCCGCCGATGTCATCCGGCTGGAGGAGGTCGAGCGGCCCGAGCCGGGGCCGGGCGAGGTGAGGGTGCGCCTCCGCCTCTCGGGGGTGAATCCGACCGATTGGAAGGCCCGCGCCGGGGCCACGCCTCGCCCCCTTGAGGGGTTTCAGATTCCGCACCACGACGGCGCCGGGGAGATCGACGCCGTGGGCGAAGGAGTCCCGGCCGGGCGGCTGGGGGAGAGGGTCTGGATCTGGCTGGCGGCGGCCGGCCAGCGCTGGGGGACCGCGGCGCAGTGGACGGTCGTCCCGGCCGCACGGGCTACCCCCCTACCTCCGGGCGCCTCGTATGAGCTCGGTGCCTGCCTTGGGGTTCCCGCCCTGACTGCTCATCGCTGCCTCTTCGCGGACGGTCCGGTCTCGGAGAGGGACGTGCTGGTCGCGGGGGGCGCCGGGGCGGTGGGGCACTTCGCCATCGAACTCGCCCGCTGGAGTGGCGCCCGAGTGGCCGCCACGGTGAGCGGGGAGGCGAAGGCTGAGCTGGCCAGGAGGGCGGGAGCCGAGCTGGTGGTGAACTACCGGCAGCCGGGGGCGCAGGCGGAACTCCAGCGATTCTCCTCACGGTTTGTCCGGATCGTGGAGGTGAACCTGGCCGCCAACCTCCATTTGGACCTGGGCCTCGCCGGCCCCGAGACCGTGGTCGTGGTCTACGCTGCGGACCTCGAAGATCCTGTGCTGCCCGTTCGGGGCTGCATGGGTGCCAACCTCGTCATGCGCTTCGTTTTGCTGTACGGCGTGCCCCGGCCGGCTCTGGAGGACGCGGCGGCTGCGGTCCACCGGGCGCTGGTGGAGAACGCACTCAGCGCACTGCCCGTGGTCCGCTTCCCCCTGGAGCGCTGTGCCGAAGCCCACGAGGCGGTCCAGTCAGGGGCCACTGGCAAAGTGGTCCTGGAGATTCCGTGATGGCGGCGAAGTCCAGCGCCTCGGCCCGCCCGCTTCCGATTCCGCGGGACAGAGATCGTGGCTAACCCAGAGGCCGAGGCCACCGCCGCGCGACGCGAACTCCGAAACCGCGCCATCCTGGGGGTGGAGCCCACCTGGGGGCGGAACTTCAACGACCTCAGCCACGAGTGGAGGAGGGTCTTCGCCGAGCTCTTCGGGACCTTCCTCCTCGTGCTGGTGGCCGCGGGGGCGCCCACCGTGGCGGCTCGCTACCCGGGCATCCTGTCCCAGGCCGCGGTGGTGACCGCCCCGGGGCTCATGGTCATGGCCATCATCCTCTTCATGGGGCTGGTCTCTGGAGCCCACCTCAACCCGGTTGTCAGCCTCGCCTTCGCCTTGCGCCAGGAGTTCCCCTGGCGGAGGATTCCGGCCTACCTGGCGGCCCAGGTGGCGGGTTCGGTGCTGGCCTGCCTGGTTCTCTGGGCCCTTGTCGGAAGGTACGCCCATCTGGGCGCCACTCTCCCCGGCTCCGGGGTTGGGGACCTGCAGGCGATGGCCATGGAAGCCTTCCTCACGATGGGCCTGGTGAGCACGATCCTGGGGACAGCGTCCGGGGCCCAGAACGTTGGCACCTTGTCGGCCCTGGCGGTGGGGGGCTACATCGCCCTCGCCGGGCTCTGGTCCAGCCCGATCAGCGGGGCCTCCATGAATCCGGTGCGATCCTTCGGACCCGCGCTAGTGAGCGGTGATTTCGCCCACTTCTGGGTATATCTGGTCGGCCCGGCTGCCGGGGCGTTCCTGGCCGTGGGAGCGGCCTACATCCTGCGCGGGCCGGGGGGGGACCTAACCGCGATGAGGGCCGCCCAGGGCGACCTCGATCCCTTGGGTCCGCCCGCTAAACCCGAGTAGGCGTGACCGGTACGGCAATGGTGGCCGGATGGGAGTCCGGCGGGAGGTGAGACAGGTGAGCAAGTCCAAGGAGAACTGGAAGGCGGAGCCCGACGAGCACGACTATCCGGCCGCCGCCAACTACCTTTCCCTCCTCCTCCCCCCGGAGGCGGTGGGGGGGGCAGTGCAAGGGCTGCGCTCGGCTGAGCTGGTCCGGTACAAGGCCAAGGACCTTCTCCGCGCCAGCCGGCTGCCGCTGCTGCCCGCCAAGGACCCGGACGTCGCCCGGGACCTTCGCGAGGTTCGCGCCGGAAGCAAATTGTCCCCCGTGCTCCTCCTGAGGGGTGAGCTGAGCCGCGAGGTGCCTCTCACAGTGGCGGACGGCTACCACCGGATCTGCGCCAGCTACCATCTCAGCGAGGATGCTGAGATACCCTGCCGCCTCGCTGGGTTCGACGGCCCGGCGGGCATCCAGGAGGGCGCTGGGGCCAAGGCGGTCCGCGGCCGGCAAACCCGCTCCAAGGGTGCTCAGCAGTAGAGGTTGCTGCACCCCAGCAGGGGGGATGGCGCCCTCGCAG
This sequence comes from bacterium, assembly GCA_021798435.1. GTDB lineage: Bacteria > Chloroflexota > Dormibacteria > Aeolococcales > Bog-877 > JAJYXT01. The sequence continues at coordinate 4,853 of JAJZGN010000138.1, forward strand.
TGCGAACCCGCCCGAGAGCGGGACCTGGGTCGGAGCCCATGGTCGGCCGGGGAGCGGCCCGAGCCGCGGCGCAGCTCACGGTTTGGCGCCCGGAACGAGCCCCGGTGGCGACGGGCCGCGTCCAGCGGCCGGTCGGCGCCCATGATGACCCGCACCCAGCGAACCCTGCGGCTGTCGAGAGGCTCGTGCTGAACCCGGCCGGCCACCGGGCGGCGCCCGGTGATGCTGCCAAGCGCAGCGGCGGGTGCGGTCACACCGCATCGCCCTCCTTCCGGTGGCGCCTGGTCTGCCTGCGCCTCACCCGGCTCGGAGTCCCCCACGGCCTTCCCGCTTCCATGGGGCAGTGGAGGCGCGGCTCAGAGGGGACGGCCAACGGGATCGGTGCCGCACGGGAGGATTGGCGGTGCTGAGCAGCAACAGCCCCCGGGCCGGGGGTGCGCCCACGGCGAACCCATTGGAGGAACTCACACTGGAGCAGCTTCGGCGGCGGACGAGCATGAAGTGGCGATGGTATGCCCCTGATGTTCTGCCGCTTTGGGTAGCCGA
>JAJZGN010000139.1 GCA_021798435.1 bacterium
CGACGGTGCCCACGAAGGCCACCGCCCCCCACTCGGACTCCAGAAAGCGCCGGTTCACGCGGGCAGAGCCCCCTCTCTGCCCACCCGGCCGGTGAGCCGCTGCCAGGTGAGCCAGCCCAGGCTCCTGCCCTGCTGGCGCAGCCGATCGGCCAGCGCCGGCCCGGGCGGCACGAGGTACCGCTCCAGGAGCCGAGTCGCCGCCCCCTCCATCGCCCGGCGCAGGTCGGCAGCGCCAGCACCGGGGAAGAGGGTGACGTTGCGCGCCAGATCGCGGGCCCCGAAGTGGCTGTCACTGGACCCGATGGCGGCCCCCATCCGGTCGCGATGGAGCGCGTAGAACTCGTCCAGCTGGCGGCTCCGGGCGGGGGTGGTGAGGGCGGTGTGGAGGAGCTCCACCCCATCCACAGGGGTCCGGCCCAGGAGCCGTCGCAGGGAGTTGGGGGTGATGGAGGCGAAATAGGTGGGCATGAAGGGATGGGCCAGAACCGCCAGCCCTCCCTGGTCGTGGACCGCCCGGATGGTGTCCTCCACGGACATCCCCATCCGCACCGGCCCGGCGAGGAAGAGCCCCAGCACGTGGACCTTGCCAAGGCCCCCGGTGGTTATCTCCTCCCCAGGCACCACCTCCACCCCCAGCTCCTGGCCGACGGCCACCGCCTCCGGCACCCCGGCCATGGTGTCGTGGTCGGTGACCCCGATGACCGCCAGCCCGGCCTGGCGCGCCGCCTCCACCAGCTGGCGGGAGCTCACCATGCCGTCGCTGGCCAGGGTGTGGGTGTGCGGATCAGCGGCCGAGAAGCCCTCGGGAATGGCCCGTGCCCGGGCCCCCGGAGCGGCGGCGCTCAGAGGTCCTCGCCCCCGCCCTCTCCGCCCTCGTGACGGTTGCGGGTGTTGAGGATGCGGAGGAAGTCCTGGGCCCTGGCCATGGCCTTCCAGCGCTCGGGGAAGAAGTCCTGGGCGACGATGCTCGAATCCTCCAGCCGGAGCACCGAGACACACCACTTGTTCAGGGTGTGCGAGACCTCTACCTCGAAGTCGCCCTCCTGGCTGCGGTAGCGCAGGAGGTCGTCACCGCGTCGCGGGCGTTGCACTGCCATTGCACTACCTGATCGAAGTGGGCTTTGAGGACGGAGTAAGCCGCCACGGTTGACATCTGGGGCTGCAGTATAGCGCCAGCGCGCCGCCCGGTCCTGGGGCCCAGGGCAGATCAGGGCTCGGCCTCCAGCTCCCGGATCCGCTCCCTGAGCACCGGCCCCAGCACCGGGTCGCGCCAGACGATGGCGGCGTTGGTGGCCAGCCAGCTGTCCAGGGTACCGACGTCCAGAAGCCGGCCCACGAACTCCACTCCCACGACCCGGCCGGCCCGGGCGACCTCCCGGATGGCATCGGTCAGCTGAATCTCCCCCCCGGACCCGGGGGAGACCTGGTCAAGCCGGTCCAGCACATCCCGGGTGAGGACGTACCGACCCATGATCGCGAGGTCGCTGGGCGCCTCCTCCGGGGAGGGCTTCTCCACCACGTCGGTGACCTGGAAGACGGGGCCGTCCCCGGCCACCTCGGCCACCCCGTATCTGGAGATGGACTCCCGAGGGCACCGCCTGAGCGCCAGGACGGTGCAGCCCTCCCACGCGTTCACCTCCATGAGCTGGGCGAGGAGCGGCGGCGTCCCGTCGAAGAGGTCGTCGGGGAGCAGCACCGCCGCGGCCTCCTCCCCCTCCAGCAGCGGCCGGGCGCAGAGGACGGCGTGCCCCAGCCCCAGTGGCTCCGGCTGCTCCACGAACTCCAGCTGGCAGAGGCCGGCGATGCGGCGCACCCGCTCCGCCAGCTCCCCGCTGCCCCGAGACTCCAGGATCTCCTCCAGACTGGGGTCGCTGGCGAAGTGGGCTCGGATCAGGTCCTTCCCGGGAGCGGTCACCACCACCGCGCGATGGATCCCCGAGGCCACCGCCTCCTCCAACCCCCACTGGATGGCCGGCCGGTCGCCCACCGGAACCATCTCCTTGGGCAGCGCCTTGGTCGCCGGCAGGAACCGGGTGCCCAGCCCTCCGGCCGGCACCACCAGGGTGGTCACGGTCACGCGTTGTGATTCTAAGTGCGTTCGCCGCGCCCGGGCCCCCCTGGCAGTTCGCGCCTCGGTCAGAGGCCGGTGCCGTGCTCCCGCTGGCGTAGCAGCGCCAGCCCAACCGCCACCCCGGCGGCGACGCCGCCGATCCCCAGCCAGGCGGGGGCGGGTATCTGCCTCGCGGCCCGGGCCAGCTCGCCCAGCGGCGCTGGGTCGGAGCTCCGGGAGGCGTACTCCTCCAGCGCCCGGCGGTAGAGGCGGGAGCGGGTGTCCTCCCCCAGCTTGTGGGGTGCCAGCGCGTCCACCAGAAGCACCGCGGTCTGGGCCACGGCCCGGGACTCAGCGTCCGGAGCGGCCGGCGCCCCGTCCAGCCATTCGGCAAGCCGGCTGGCCATCCGCTTCTCCTCCCGGCTGGCCACGATCAGCGCTCCTCCACTGGCTCGGACCCGGTCACGGTCAGCTCCGGGGAGAGGTGGGCGGCGAACTCGGGGCCCAGCCGCTCCTCGAGCTTGCGCAGGGCGCGGAAGATGAGGAGCTTGACCGCCCCCTCACTCTTCCGCATCACCTGGGCCACCTCGGCGTTGCGCAGCCCGGCGCCGAAGCGCAGGGTGATCGCCTGCCGCTGGTCCCGGGAGAGGCGGCGCACGGCCGCCTGCACCTTGGCCACCCGATCCGAGCGGAGCGCCGCCTCCTCGGGTCCCTCGCCAGGATCCACCAAGCCGTCCGGGAGCTCGATCCAGCCCGGCCGCCGGTGATCTCGGAGGATCTGGTTGGAGGCCACCCGGTACAGCCAGGCGGAGTAGGGAACCCCCCGCCACTCGAACTTGCCGATCTCGGCGTAGGCGCGCATGAAGGTGGTGGCGGTCACGTCCTCGGCCCGCTCCCAGCTCCCGGTCTGGTGATAGACATAGGCGTGGATCGCGTCCACGTATCGGTCATAGAGCCGGGCGAAGGCGGCGGGGTCGTTCTTGGCCGCTTCGACAAGCTGGCGCTCCTCCTCGAGGTCCTGGGGCTGGCGGCGTGGCCGCGACGCGGCGACGCCTCTCATGCTCTGGAATTCGGGCGCCGCGGCCAAAGTTACGGCGCGGCCTGGGACCCCGCCAGTCCCAGCTCCCGGCCCGCGTCCTGGAAGGCCCCAAGTGCCCTGTCGAGCTGGGCCCGCGTGTGGCTGGCGGTGACGATGGTCCGGACCCTTCCCTTGTCGCGGGCCACGGTCGGGAAGGCGATGCCCTGGGCGAACACCCCTCGGCGCCGGAGCGCGTCCGAGAGCCCCATCGCTGTGGCCGCCTCCCCCACGATCACCGGGGTGATCGGCGTCTCGCTCTGGCCGCAGTCGAAGCCCAACTGCGCCAGCCCCTGCTTGAAGTAGCGAGTGTTGTCCCAGAGCCGGTCCTGCAGCTCCGGCTCGGAGTCCATGACCTCCAGGGCGGCGATGCAGGCCGCCACCACGGCCGGGGGGTGAGAGGTGGAGAAGAGGAAGGGCCGGCCGAGATGGATCAGGACGTCCCGCAGCTCCCCTGAGCCGGCCGCATACCCGCCCAGCACCCCCACCGCCTTGCTCAGGGTTCCCACCTGGATCTCCACCTGCCCATCGAGGTGGAAGTGGCTCACCGAGCCCCTACCGCCCCTGCCGAGAACCCCTGAGGCGTGGGCGTCGTCCACCATCACCGCCGCCCCTGCCGCCCGGGCCCGCTCCACGATCCCGGGAAGGGGGGCGATGTCCCCGTCCATGCTGAAGACCCCGTCGCTGACCACCAGGATCCGACGCCGGCCGTCCCGGCGGGCCTCCTCCAGCCTCCGCTCCAGCTGCGCCAGGTCCTTGTGGGCGAAGAGGTAGCGGTGGGCCTTGGTGAGCCGGATGCCGTCGATGATGCTGGCGTGGTTCAGCTCGTCGCTCACCACCGCGTCGGATTCGCCCAGAACGCCGCCCAGCACCGCCAGATTGGCGGCGTATCCACTCTGCAGGGTGAGGGCCGCCGGCGTCCCCTTGAACTCCGCGAGCCGGGTCTCGAGCTCCTCGTGGATCGCCTGGGTGCCCGCGATGGTCCGCACCGCCCCGGATCCCGCGCCCCACCGGCGGGCCGCCGCGCAGGCCGCCTCCACCAGCTTGGGGTGGGTGTTGAGGCCCAGGTAATTGTTCGAGGAGAGGTTGATCAGCCGTTGCCCCCCGATCACCACCTCCGAGTCCTGGGGGCCCTCCAGGACCGCCAGCTCCCGGAACCGGCCCTCCTCGCGGAGCTGGTCCAGCTCCGCCCGCAGGCTCTCTCGCAAGTCCGTCATTGCCAACTTCCCTCTGGAGGATAGAGCACCACCTTGCCGATGACCCCCGACCGGGCCAGCTCCGAAGCCCTGTGAAACTCCGCCATCGACAGCCGGTGGGTGATGATGGGCCGCACGTCCACCCGCCCCGAACTGAGGTAGGCGGCGGTCCGGTCCCAGGTCTGGAACTGCCGGCGCCCGGTGACCCCGTAGAGCGTGATACCGCGCATCACCACCTCGGTGGAGAGGTCCAGGGTCGTCTCGAGATCGCCCAGGCCCAGGAGACTGATCCACCCTCCCGGCGCCACCACGTCGATGGCGGCGCGGATGAGCCGGGCGTCCCCCGACATCTCCAGGACCGCGCCCGCCTCCTCCCCGCAGCCTTGGCGCAGGGCGGCGGCCAGGTCTCCGCCCTGACTGGTGTCCACCAGCGCGTCCGCGCCCATCTTCTCAGCCAGCCGCAGCCGTTCCGGCACCCTGTCGACGGCCACCACCCGGCTGGCTCCCTCTGCCCTGGCGATCCCGACGGCGGCGAGCCCGATCGGGCCGCATCCGGTAACTATCACCGGGCGATCGGAGAGCTCCCCCTGCGAGGCCGCGTGGACGGCGTTGCCCATGGGCTCCTGAAAGGCAACCACCGCGGGGTCCAGTCCTGTCGGAGCGACCCGGCAGTTGCGGGCGGGCAGCACCGCCCTCTCGGCGAAGACGCCGTCGGTGTCCACCCCCAGGATGCGGGTGTTCTGGCAGACGTGGAAGTCGCCCCGGCGGCACTGCGGGCACTGGAGGCAGACCAGGTGGCTCTCAACCCCCACCAGATCCCCCACCGCGGGGCTCGACACCCCCTCGCCGGTGGCCAACACCCTCCCAGCCATCTCGTGGCCGAGCACGCGGGGAGGCTTGACGCGGGCGGCGGCCCACGGGTTCCAGTCCAGGATGTGGAGGTCCGTACCACAGATCCCGTTGGCCACCACCTGCAGCAGCACCTCGCCCGGGCCCGGCTCCGGCTCCGGCACGCTGGCCACGGCGGCCCCCCGCCCAGGGCTGGGCTTGACGATCGCCTGCACGCCA
>JAJZGN010000140.1 GCA_021798435.1 bacterium
GCCCACCTGGGGGGTGGAGGCGCTGCGCGCCGCGGCCTTCGGCGGCCAGCCCCTGCCGGCGATCGGCTGGTGCCTTCTGGCCTCTCTCGGGTACCTGGCCCTCGGGGTATGGCTGGTGGGGGTGGTCGAGCGGCGGGCCCGCAAGTCCGCCACCCTCAACTTCCAGTGAGCGCCGCCGGGGAGATGGCTCCTCCCGCCCAACCGGGGAGGCACTTCTGGCGGGTCTTCCTGATCGGGGGGCTCATCTCCTATCGGGCGCTGTTCTACTGGATCACCCCCTGGCAGTACATCCCGACGATGCTGGCCGCACCCACCTTCCAGATCCTTTTCTTCGTCTACCTGGGGCGGGCGGCGGGAGTGGGCTCGACCGCCTTCTTCGTGGTCGGCAACTGCATCCAGATCTGCAGCATGTCGGGCATCTACGGGATGACTATGGCCATCTCCAACGAGCGCTTCTTCCAGACCCTGAGTCCGATCCTGGCCACCCCCAGCGACCGCCTCGCGGTGTTCCTGGGCCGGGGGCTCCCGGTCCTCATCTCCGGCTTCCAGACTTGCTGCTTCGGCTTCCTGGTCTCGGCGCTCATCCTGGGCTTCCGGCCCGCGCCCGCGGAGCTGCCCCAGCTATTGCTCGCGGTGCTGGTGACCTCCGCATCCTGCACCGGCTTCGGGATGGCGCTGGGCTCCATCGGGCTCCGGGTCCGGGACGTCTTCCTCATCGCCAACATCGCCTACTTCATGGTCCTTCTGGTCTGCGGGGTGGAGGTGCCGCTGCACCAGCTCCCGCTTCCCCTGAGGGCGTTGGCCCAGATCCTCCCCCTCACCCACGGGATAGCGGCCGGCCGGCTCCTGGCGGCCGGGCGGGGAGGGTCGGCGCCGCTGCTCGACATCCTCCTGGAGGGCTTGGTCGGCGTCTGCTGGGCCACCGCCGCCTACCTCCTCTTCCGCTACTTCGAGCGCTCGGGCCGGCGCTCGGGTGCCTTTGACCGGCTCTGACCCGGGATGCCGAGATCCCGGCTGCGGGTGGAGCTGGTCGATCGACTCGAGGCCATAGACAGGGCCTCGTTCGAGGAGCTGTCCGCTGGGAGGAGCCTCATGGTCAGCCGGCCCTACCTCCTCGCGGTCGAGGGTGACCCGAGCCTCGAGTCTTTCTACCTCCTGGCGCTGGAGGGCGACTCCAGGCTGGCGGGGGTTCTGCCGCTGTATCGATGGGACGGCCGCCCGGTGCCGGCGATGGACACCTACGATCCGGCGGAGATGGGCGGAGGCTGGCTCCTCGGCGACCGCAGCCGAAGCGCCGAGTGGCGGCCCACCCTGTTCATCGGGACCCGTTCTGGATACGTGAACGAGTGGCTGGTGCACCCGCGGGAGGGGGACAGAACGGCCCGGGTGCTGCGCCCGATGCTGAAGGCGGCGGTCGCTCTGGCCCGCCGGGACGACTGCGCCAGTTGGGCCGCGATGTGGATGACCTCGAGGGCGGCCGCCCAGCTCGCCGAGGCTCTCGGGCCCGCGGCCCACCTCATGCTCGGCTCCGGCAGCGCCTCCCTCGGCGCCGGCTTCGCGAGCTTCGACGCCTATCTGGCATCCCTCAGTTCGTCCCGACGGCACGCGGTGCGGCGCGAGAGGGCGCGCTTCGAGGCCGGCCACCTCCAGGTCACCGAGGCCCGGCTCTCGGAGTGCGTGAGGGCCCTGGCCCAGCTGGCAGCTCCGCTGCAGGCCCGGTACGGGCACCGACACTCAGTTGCAGAACTCGAGGAGGAGTTCAGCCGCCAGGCCCAGCGACTCGACTCCTGCAGCTGGGTTCTGATCTGCCGGCGTGAGGGGCGGCCGGTTGGCTTCACCCTCTTCTACCGGTGGGGGGACACGCTCTACGGCCGGGCGGCCGGCTTCGACTACCAGGAGGTGGCCGGCACGGCCGCCTACTTCAACCTCGCCTTCTACCTGCCTCTGGAGCACGCCATCCGCACGGGGGCCCGAACGCTGCACCTGGGCCTGGCCAGCTGGCAGGCCAAGGTCGTTCGCGGCGCCCGCCTGGAACCCAGCTGGCTCTGGATAACGCCCCCTCGGCGCTGGCGCTCGCGCTGGCCGGAGTTGGTCCGGGATCAGCCCTCGGGGGTCCGGGCCTGGCTGCAGCAGCAGGTCGGCGGCCCCCTCGGCGGCCTCGACCGGCCGGGGTGGGACAGCCCGGTCCGGTGAACCTCCGGCGAGCTGGCTACCGATCGTCGGTCCGCGCCTGGGTGCCGGGCCGGCCCTGAATTGAGTCGCTGGCATCCCGGAGCTCCGAGCTCATCCGGAACTCCTGGGGCGAGAAGGCGAGTGGGGTCCCTTCTCCGTGGGAGCGGCGGCGCCTCGAGCCTTCGCCGTCAGCCCGGGTTCGGCACCGTGGCGAGGACCGAGGCCGCCGGCCGTTCCCCGGCTCGAGCCGCCCCCAAGGTCGGCGGAGGGCGCAGCAATGCCGATTCCGCGCCCCGGGCCGCCTTCGCCTGGAAGGGCAGGTATGGGCACCGAATCATCCGGGAGATTCCTCCTCGGCAGCCGTACCATCGAGGGGTGCTTTCCTCCGGTCCGGAGCTTCCCCTGCTGGATCTCCGCGGGGTCCGCTGCCCGCTGAACTTCGTGCGCGCCAAGATGGCGCTGGGGCGGCTGCGGTTGGGGGAGGAGCTGGAGCTGGTCCTGGACGCCGGCGAGCCGGCGGAGTCGGTGCCCCGGGCGCTGCGCGACGAGGGCCAGACGGTTCTCGAGGAGCGAGTCCAGCCCGCCTCACAAGTGGTGCGGGTTGTGGTGAGACGGGCGGTCTGAGGGACTCCCTCCGGCTCGCGGCGGGACCCAGCCTCCAACCCTGGCCGCCGGGAGGAGGACCTTGAAGGTGGCGCCGCCCGATGGCCCTGAGCTGGCGCTGACCTGCCCCCCCTGGGCCTCCACCAGTGACCTGACGATCGCCAGTCCCAGCCCGCTGCCCCCGACGTCGCGGGAGCGGGACTCTCCGGCCCGGTAGAAGCGCTCGAAGATGTGGGGCAGGTCGTCTGCGGAGATCCCAGGTCCCTGGTCCGAGCAGCTGAACCCCACCGCCCCCTCCTCCCGGATGAGGGTCCAGGCGATCCCCCTGCCCTCGCCGTGGCGCTCCGCGTTGCCCTGCAGATTGGAGATCACGGTGAGCAGCGGCTCGGGGTCCGCCTGGGCCAAGAGCGGCCCCTGGGGGCCGGCCGCTGGGTCCGCGCCCCTCTCCTCGAGGAAGTCCTGGAGCAGGTCGCTGAGGTCCACGGGTCTCAGCTCCAGCGACCTCGAGGAATCGGCTCGGGCGAGGGCCAGGAGGTCGGTCACCAGCCGGCGCATCCGCTCGGCCTCCTGGGACATCACCTGGAGGGCGCGGGCCAGCGCCTTGGGGTCGTCGGCGGCGCCCCGCTCCAGCACCTCCAGGTAGCCCTTGATGGCGGTGAGCGGGGTGCGCAGCTCGTGGGAGGCGTCGGCGATGAACCTCCGCATCTGCCGGGTCGCCTCCTCCCGGACGGCGACGGTCTTCTCCACCGCCTCCGCCATCTGGTCGAAGACCCCGGCCAGCACCGCCACCTCGTCCCCTCCCGGCGGGAGACCGGAGCGGGCAGAGAGCTCACCGCCCCCGAGGCGCCGGGCCGCGTCGGTGAGCAGCTCCAGGCGGCGCAGGGACCGGGTGGTGACCCACAGTCCGATCAGGAGCGCCAGCAACAGGACCCCCAGTGTGCCCAGCCCGAGCACCAGCCGTGCCCGCCCCAGCTCCTGCTGGATGGCGGCCGCCGACTGCACCACCTCGATGAGGCCTACCGGGACGCCCCCAGCGCTGTCCACGGCGAAGGCCATGGCCAGCCGCTCGCCGGGCCCCTGACCCAGCAGGGTCGGCTGCCCGCGGGTTCCCGAGCGGAGCACCGAGGCCAGCTGGGCCCGGGCCAGGAGGGGCACGGTGACTCCGGTCACCGGCTGGGGATGGCTTGAGCCTCCCGGCGCGGCCGAGGCCACCACGATCAGCCCGGGAGAGATCGCCACGGCCGAGAACTGGCCGGCGGCGATGGCACCCACCAGCTCCCGGGCCTGCTCCCCAGGGGTGAGCGGGGGCCGGCCGGCGCGGGCCCGGAGCCGGTCCTGGCGGGCAACCAGCCCCCTGGCATCGCCGAATGCCACCCGCATCGCCTGGCCCCGGGAGGAGATGACCGCGCCCCGGAGGAGCGAGTACTCAGCCCCCCCGGCGAGGACCAGCAGCACCGCCAGCAGGCCCATCAGGGTGAGGGTGAGCCGCCAGCGCAGGCTACGGTGCCATCGGAGCCGGGGGCTCCTCTCGCCCTCAGCCGGCGGCAAGCCGGTAGCCGACCCCGCGGACGGTCTGGATCAGCCGGCGGTCGTCATCGCCCAGCTTGCGCCGCAGGTAGCGCACGTACACCTCGAGGTTGTTCTCGTCCCCATAGAAGGAGACCCCCCAGACGGCGTTCAGCAGCCGGTCGCGCTCCAGGACTCGGCCGCGATGGCGGGCCAGGTAGTAGAGGAGGTCGAACTCCCGGGGGGAGAGTTCCACCGGCTCCCCGCGGTAGGTGGCCGCCCGGCGGCCCCGGTCCAGAACCAGGTCCCCGGTCTGCAGCACCTCGGCCTGGTCAGGCTGGCGGCGCCGCAGGACCGATCGGATCCGGGCCAGCAGCTCGGCGAACTCGAACGGCTTCACGAGGTAGTCATCGGCCCCCAGCTCCAACCCGACTATCCGATCCTTGGTCTCATCCCGGGCACTCAGGATGATCAGGCCGCGCCGGGGATCCCCGGCCAGCTCCCGAGTCAGGGAGAGCCCGTCCATCCGGGGCATCATCACGTCCACGATGACGAGGTCGGGCTGGAACTGGTCGACAGCGGTGAGGGCCGCCCGCCCATCTTGGGCGGTGCGCACGTTGAACCCCTCACGGCTCAGACCCAGCTCGATGAAGTCGCGGATGGAAGCCTCGTCGTCCACCACCAACACCCGGGCGGGGCGGGGGTCCTGTTCCGGGGGTGCCATCGCTGGCGGGATTATAGGCGGGTCCACGATCTCATCTGAGCACGGCCCGCAGCTCCGCGGCTGAGACAAGCCTTAGACTCGGGGCAGATGCCGCCCGTCCGGCCCTCCCTCACCCGGATCCCGGGGTCCGTGGGGGACCAGCGTGTCTCCTTCCTGGAGCGCCCGGGAGTGGACCCACCGGTGCTCCTGCTGCATGGCTGGGGCGCCAGCGCGGCCACCTTCACCCCCCTCCTGGAGAGGATGGCGACCCCCAGGAGGCTCTTGGCCCCGGACCTGCCGGGCTTCGGCGAGTCTCCGTTGGGGACGGGCGGGTGGACCACCGCCGCCTACGCCGAGCTGCTCCTGGACTGGCTCCGCGGCCTCCAGGTCAACAGGTAT
>JAJZGN010000141.1 GCA_021798435.1 bacterium
GGCCGTGGCCGAGGCCATCCGCACCTTCCTGGCCTGGGCCGTCAGCCCCACCGGCGGGGCCACCGGGAGCAATCTCTCGGCCGTCGACTTCGTGGCCCTGCCCCAGAGCGTGATCCCCAAGGTGGAAGCCGCCATCAACAAGATCAGCGGCTGACCCAAGGGGGCCGCTCCAGACATGAGCTTCTTCCCGGCAGCGCAGGGGACCGGCCGTCGGGCCGGTCCCCTGCCGATCCGGCGGCCCATCCGGCTCCGGGACGCGGACCTGACCCGCCGCGACCGGCTGGCGCGCTCCGGCCTGCTTCTGGCCGCCGGAATCCCCACCGCGATGCTGATCCTGATCGCCGCCGAGATGGTGGTGCAGTCGCTGCCCGCCTTCCGCTATGCCGGATGGGGCTTCTTCACCGGGCGGGTTTTCAGCTTCGGGAACCTGTACGTGACCAAACTCCAGGTTCAGAACGGCGTCTCCGCACCCCACGGAGCCACCTACGGGGCCTTCACCTTCATCTTCGGGACCCTGGTGTCCTCGGTGATCGCCCTTTTGGTGGCCCTCCCGCTGGCGGTGGGCGCGGTCCTGGCCCTGACCGAGCGGGTCCCGGTTCGCCTCCAGTCCACCGTCTCCATCTTCTTCGAGCTGCTGGCGGGGATCCCCAGCGTGGTCTACGGCTTCTGGGGGATCCTGGTCCTCGGGCCGCTCCTGGCCGCCCACCTCTACCCGGTGCTGGGCCGCCTGGGGGCGGTGGTGCCGTTCTTCCGGGGGCCGGTGGGCTACGGGGAGGGGCTCCTCACCGCTTCTCTGATCCTGACTCTGATGATCGTCCCGATCATCGCCACCACCACCAGAGAGCTGGTCCGGGGGGTGCCGATCCTGGCCAAGGAGGGGGCGCTGGCCCTGGGTATGACCCGCTATGAGACGGCGCGGGTCGTCACGCTCCCGTACGTCCGTCGGGGGATCTGGGCGGCGGCGCTCCTGGGCTGGGCCCGGGCCCTCGGGGAGACGATGGCGGTGCTGCTGGTGAGCGGCAACCTGCTGAATGGGCTCCCGGCCAACATCTTCTCGCCCTTCTCCACCATGGCGGCGACCATCGTGGCGATGCTCGACTCCGCCCTCACCGACGCCACCGGGATGGCGGTGCACGCCCTGGCCGCCCTCGGGGTGGTGCTCCTGGTGATCACCGTCGCCACCAACCTCCTCGGACGGCTGATCATCCGGCGGGTCACGGGCGGCGCTGTCCTGCCCGTCGGCCGGGGGATCTGAGCGATGCGGCCGGCGCTCCGGGCGGGGCGCGACCTGGGCTTCTGGACCCTCTGCTTTCTGGCCCTGGCGGTGGTCGTGGCCCCCTCTCTGGCCATGGTTGGCACCCTCCTCCAGCAGGCAGGGCCGGCCCTCAGCCTCCATCTGCTGACCGCCACCACCGCCAACAACGGGCTCCAGAACGCCATCCTCGGCAGCCTCCTCATCATGCTGGGGGTCCTGGTGGTGGCCGGACCGATCGGGATCCTGGGCGGCATCTACCTGGCGGAGTTCGCCCCCGCGGCGCGGGCTGGGGTGCTGCGCCTGGGATACGAGACCCTGGCGGGAGTCCCGTCCATCGTGATCGGCTTTGTGGGCTACGTCTTGCTGGCGCAGGCGCTCCACTGGGGGTTCTCACTCCTGTCCGGGATCCTGGCCCTCTCCGCCATCGTGCTTCCCTATGTGGTGAAGACCACCGAGGTGGCGCTGCTCCAGGTGCCGTCCACCCTGCGGGACGCGGGCCTGGCGCTCGGCCTCTCCCGGCTCACCACCCTGAGGCGAGCGCTCCTGCCTCCCGCGGTCCCGGCGATCGCTTCGGGCCTGGTGCTGGCCCTGGCCATCGCGGTGGGGGAGACAGCTCCCCTGCTCTACACGCTGGGCTTCAGCGACCAGGACCCGTCACTCTCGCTCTTCCAGCACCCCATCGGGTACCTGACCTACGTGGTGTACCTCAACGCCACCCTCCCCACCCGGTTGGAACACGAGGTGGCGGGGGCCGCCGGACTCGCCACCCTCCTACTGATCCTGGCCCTGATCGGGATCGGGCGGCTGGCCTCGCGCCGGGCGGCGCGCTTCCGGGCCCAGCTTCCCACCTGAGGCGTCGCCCGAGGGACGGCTCCCCACCTGGGGCGCCGCCCGCCGCCGGGGGCTACTATTGAGCCGGGTGGCGGGCAGGTGGCCGCGGCCGGAGCTTCCGGTCGAGGAAAGTCCGAGCTCCGAAGAGCAGGGCGCCGGGTAACGCCCGGCGAGGGAAACCTCAGGGAGAGTGCCACAGAAAGACACGGCCGGCGGAGATCCCGCCGGCAAAGGTGAAATGGTGGGGTAAGAGCCCACCGGCAGCCGGGTGACCGGCTGGCCAGGTAAACCCCGCCCGGAGCAAGACCCAGCAGAGCCTCGGTGCAAGCACCGCCGGGCTGCTCGTCCGGAACGGCTCGGGTGGGTCGCTGGAGGCGGCGGGAGACCGCCGTCCTAGATGGATGGCCATCGCCCCTCGGGGGGAGCCCCGCAGTGCGGGAGGCCCGAGGGGGCACAGAACTCGGCTTATCGCCCGCCCAACCCGCTCCCCGCAGGGGGGCCCGGCCCCCCTGCGCCGCCCATCACCACCATGGACAGGGTGGACATGGGTGTGAATCACCACCGGATCTGAATTCAGCGTGCAACTGCAGGACCGTACTACAGTTCGCTTGACCGCCCCCACTTGAGCTGATACAGTTCCGACCAACGCGGAAGTTGGTGGGGAGAAGTGGTGAATCGTGGCCATGGGCAGCCGGACCAGCGGAACCCCCGCTGAGGGTTGGGGATGCCCTTCTACGGCTCCTACCAGCACTCGCTGGACGAGAAGGGACGGGTGGCGGTCCCGGCACGCTTCCGCGACAACCTCCTGGGGGGGGTCGTCACCCGCGGCCCGGACTTCGCTCTGGTGATGTACCCGCCGACCTACTGGCAGCGCCTGACCCAGCAGCGGGCCTACAGCGACCTCGCCGACCCCGACTACCGCCAGTACCTCTTCCACCTCTTCGGCCAGAGCCAGCAGATCAACTGGGACGCCCAGGGGCGGATCCTGCTCAGCCCCCAGCTGCGAGAGCACGCCGAGCTGCGCCGCGATGTGGTCTTCGTGGGCATGAACGAGGTGGTGGAGGTGTTCAGCCAGGAGCAGTTCGACCAGCGCGCCCAGCGGCTCGACCCCGCGGTCTGGGAGCGGGTCCGGGCCCGGGCGGCCGAGGTGGCCGGGGCGGCGAGCTCCCCGGGACCGGAGCCATCCGCATGAGCGTCATGCTGGCGACGATGGGTACCAGGCGTCGCACCGCTCCCGCCAAGGTGGGGGTGACTCCAGCTCGGGCTGGCCACCTGCCGGTGATGGTGCCAGAGCTACTGGCGGTTCTCGACCCGCGACCCGGCGAGGTGGTGCTGGACGCCACCCTGGGCGCCGCGGGCACCGCCGAGGCCTTTCTTCAACGCGTCCTCCCAGGCGGCCGGGTCCTGGCTTTTGATCGGGATCCGGCCGCTGTAGGGCGGGCTCGGGAGCGGCTCGGGGCTCACCAGGGTGCCTTCGAGGCCATCGTGGGCCGCTTCTCCGAGGCCGCCGAGGTGCTGCAGGGGAGGGGGCTGCGCCCGGACTTGGTGGTCATGGACCTGGGGATCTCCTCGCTGCAGCTGGACGACCCGGGGCGCGGGTTCTCCTTCCAAAAGGAGGGGCCACTGGACATGCGCATGGATCCCGCCGCCAACACCCCGACCGCTGCCGACCTGCTCGCCACCATGTCCGAGACCGAGCTCGCGGACCTCCTCTTCCAGCTGGCCGGCGAGGTTCACTCCCGGCGGATCGCCCGGGCCATCGTCCAGCGCCGTCAGCAGGGACGGATCACCACGACCACAGAGCTCGCGGAGATCTGCCGGGCGGCCTACCCACGACGGGGGCGGCCGCTCCGGATCCACCCCGCAACCAAGACCTTCCTCGCCCTCAGGATCGCCGTCAACGACGAGCTCGCGGAGATCGAGAAGGGCATAGCTTCCCTAGTTCAATTACTTCGGCCCGGTGGGCGTATTGGGGTCATCTCCTTCCACTCCAGTGAGGACTACCTTGCCAAGCGTTCTCTCCACGTCCTTGCTCAGAACTGTGTATGTCCTCCCCAAAGGCCCGTCTGCACCTGCGCCCACCGGGCCACCCTCTCCCTCCTCAACCGCAAGGTCATGAAGCCCTCGGCGGCCGAGGTCCTGAGCAATCCCCGGGCCCGGTCGGCCCGCTTGCGGGCGGGGTTGCGCCTTCCTGACCCCAGCCCCTGACAGCGGCCTGCGCCGTCCCCGTCCCAGCTCCCCGTCCCACTTCAAGAGGCAGTCGCAGCAGCCATGACCACCATCGCCGCCCCAGGATTTCGCTTCCTCCCCTTCGACGAGGAGGAGGAGGCCGCGACTGCATCCCGGCGCAGCCGCCTCCGGGCGCGGGCCGGGACCGGGTGGGCGCTCCTGGTGGCGCTGGCGATGGTCGCGGTCGCCGCCACCGCCTACATCTCCCAGACGGCCCGAGGCACAGCCCTCACCTACGAGGTCGCCTCCCTGCAGGCCCAGAAGGCCCAGCTGGCCAACACCAGCAGCATCCTCTCCCAGCAGATCGGGCAGCTCGAGAGCGCGGGCGCCCTCAACCAGGCCGCTGACCATCTCGGCTACCAGCCGGCGGGGGGCTGGCAGGTGCTCACCCCCCCGACGGGATCCGACCCCCTCCTCCCGGTTCTGCTCGCTCTGAAGGGCGCCTGAGAAGGTGGCGGGCAGGACTGCCAGCCCGCGCCGGCCGGCGGCCCCGAGGCGCCGGCGCCCCGCCGACCCCGACCGTCGCCAGGGCGCCACCCCGGATCCCGGACGGCGGCTGGGCTGGCTCCTGGTCGTCATGGTGGTGGCGGTGATGGGGCTGGGCGGCCGGCTGGTCCTGCTGCAGATCAGCCAGGGCTCCCAGCTGGCGGCCGCCGCCGTGGCCCAGCAGGTCTCCCAGGTCACGATCCCCGCGGTTCGGGGAGAGATCCTGGACGACCAGGGCCAGGTGCTGGCCGGCAACGTGGCCGTATACGACATCTACGGCGCTCCCAACCAGATCCCCGCCGGGCAGCGCAATGCCGAGGCGGCGCGGCTGGCCGCGGTTCTCCAGCTGCCGGTCTCCCAGATCCTGACCCAGCTGGATCGGCCGCTGGACTTCGTGTACCTGGCCAAGGGCGAGCCACTGGCCGTGGAGCAGCGGCTGCAGGCGATGAACCTGACCGGCGTGGGCGCGATCCAGGGGGAGCAGGCCACCTACGGTCCGGGGGCCCTGCCCAACACCAGCCTGGCCGCGAACGTGCTGGGATTCGTCAACGCAAAC
>JAJZGN010000142.1 GCA_021798435.1 bacterium
CACCGCCTATTCGACGGCCGCCGCCGCCGGCTTGCCATTGGCGGGCGCCGCGCTGTCAGCCCCACGCTGGGGGCTCAGGATGTGGTCGATGAGCCCGTACTCCAGAGCCTCCTGGGGCGACATGTAGAAGTCGCGGTCGGAATCCTTGGTGATCTGCTCCCCCGGCTTGCCGGTGTGGAAGGCGAGGATCTGGTCGATGGTCCGGCGGAGTCGAAGTATCTCCTGGGCCTGGATCTGGATGTCTGCCGCCTGACCCTGGAAGCCACCGCTGGGCTGGTGCATCATGATCCGGGTGTTGGGGAGGCTGAAGCGCTGGCCCTTGGCCCCACCGGCCAGGAGGATGCACCCGAAGGAGGCAGCCAGCCCCATGCAGAAGGTGCTCACCTTGGGCTTGATGTACTGCATGGTGTCGTAGATCGCCAGCCCCGCCGACACCGAACCTCCGGGGCTGTTGATGTAGACGTTGATGTCGCGCTCCGGATCCTCGCTCTCCAGATAGAGCATCTGGGCCATGACCAGGTTGGCGATCTGGTCATCGATCGCCGTGCCGATGAAGATGATCCGGTCCTGCAGCAGCCTCGAGTAGATGTCGAAGGCGCGCTCGCCCCGGCTGGTGGTCTGGACGACCATCGGAATGAGGGCCATGCCTTCCTCCTGGGTAGCGGGTCACCGGGGCCATCCCCGTCCCCGCCGAGTATACCCAGCCTCCTCGAATCAATCCGCCTGGGGCGGCTGATCCTCCTCACTCCGGGCCAGCCCCAACACCAGACCTCGCGCCCTCCCCCTTAGCAGCTCGCGCCGGAGGGGGTCGCGCAGCCGGCGCCGCTCCTCCCGCGAAGCGTTGCGCGGAAGGACCGCCGCCACCGCCTGATCCAGTTCCTCCTCGGCCACGGAGACCCCCTCCAGGGAGGCCACCTCGGCCAGCGCCAGATCGAGCCGGACTCGCTCCACCGCCACCTGCCGACGTTCCCCGCGGAGCTGCTCTAGGGTCTTGCCCTGGGCGGATGCCAGGGCGTCCAGCGAGAGGCCCGACTCCCGCAGGCTCCTGTCCATCTCGCCCAGCTGGCGGTCGATCTCCGCCTGGATCATCACCTCGGGGACTTCCACCCTGGTGAGGGCCAGGAGCTCTTCCAGCGCCTTCTGGTCCTGATCGCGCTCTGCCTCCAGGGCGAGTTGCGCGGCCATCTGCTCCCGCACGTACTGCCGCAGCTCCTCCAGCGTCTCTCCCCGGCCCACGATCGAGGCCAGGTTGTCGTCCAGGGGCGGAAGCTCCTTGGCCTGAATGCGGGTCACCGCCGCAGTGATGGTGACCAATTCTCCCTGGAGCTCTGGACGGCTGTAGTCGTCAGGAAGGGTGAGGGTGATCTCCACCGGGTCCCCACCCACCTCTGCCCCCAGCAGCTGCTCCCGCATGCCGGGGAGAAGGTCACCCCGTTCCAGATCCAACAGCTGGACCTGTTCCGCCGTCCCCACCACCTCTCCCCCCTGGTGCATCGTGAGGCGGGCGGTCACGACGTCGCTGGGCCCGACTGGCCGCCCCTCCACGTCCTGGACCTGGGCATACCGCTGGCGCAGCTCCTCGAGAGTGGAGTCGACCTCGGGCTCCCCGACGGCCCTCACCTCCCGTGGAACTCGAATGGCGCGGTAGTCGCCAAGCGTCACCGGGGGGCGGGCCACGAACGAAGCGATGAAGCTCACCGGCTGCCCCCGCTCCAGGGACACCTCGCTCACCTTCGGAGCCGTTACCGGCTCCAGGCCCTCCTGGCGCAGCGCCCGCTGGTACAGCGGCGTGAGGACCTGTTCGATGGCCTCCTCCCGGACAGCGGGCCAGCCGACCGTCCGCTCGACCACCGCCTGGGGTGCCTTTCCCGGCCGGAAGCCGGGAATCCGCACCTGACGCGCCAGTTGGGGAATGGCCCGAGCGATGGCGGCGTCGGCCTCGGACGCCGGCGCCTGGACGGTGAGGCGCACCTCCGAATCCGGCAGGCGCTCCACGCCCACCTCCAGCAGCGTATCGCCTGAGGATGTATCTGCCATCTGCCTCCGACCGCTCTCCCCGTGGTGCGCGGACCGAGGCTCGAACTCGGACGGGTCGCCCCACGGGGTTCTAAGCCCCGCGCGTCTACCAATTCCGCCATCCGCGCCGACCGGTTGCGGAGCCGCCGCAGCGCGTGGCCGAGTATAGCCGCTCGCGGCCGCGGCGACGCTCTCCCCGGCGCCCGCACGCACGGCTCCGGCGAGCTAGGATGACCGGGGGGCGGAGGGCTGGGAACCGAACCCAGCGGGGTCCCCGCAGGAGGGTCTGCAAGTGGAGATGGCAGGACCGGCGCAGCAGAGTCGGCTCACGGCACCTGAGCTGGTGGCGAAGATAGAGCAGAAGGCCTTTCAGTTCTCCGCCCTGCTGCGCGAGCTCGACAACCATCCGGTGGCTCTCGACGACCGCCTCCGGACGGAACTCGACGACGTTCTGGACCAGGTGGAATGCCGGATCGCGGCCACCAAGGCCCTGGAGCGCAGCCTGCCCGAGTCGGCCTGAGGGGCGGAGCTACAATCACCCTCTCGGGGCGCCCATAGCTCAGTCCGGATAGAGCACCAGACTACGGATCTGGGTTTGCGGGGGTTCAAATCCCTCTGGGCGCACCACCTCAGTTCAGGCGAGGTGGAAAGAGTAGCGCCAGAGTCGCTTGAACTTCGGTGCGAGCACGGGGTGAACCAGGAGTTTCAGGGGCTGCTCAAGAGCGCTCCCCTCGCCAAGCGGGCTGGGGGCCGTAAGGGACGGGCGCCGACCCACTCCCGCCGAACCTCTGACTTCTCTGGCCCGGGACGTCGCCGCCTACTGCCGCGCCATGGGGCTGTCCCTGCGAACGGTCGACTGGTACGACGCCACACTCACCCGCCAGTTCCAGCCCTGGCGCGCTGCGGAGAGGATCGGAGAGACCCAGCGACCCCACCCCCCCGTTCGTGGGACGCTTCACCGCCCGCTCGATCGAGCGCAATAGGCCGCGGGGCCCCCTGAGCCGCTCGACGGTGCGCTCGTATGTCCGGGCCGTGAGGGTGTTCCTGGCTTGGGGTCAGACTCCGGAGGGCGGATCCGCTGACGTCGGCGCCAGCTCCAGACTGCCGCGTCCCGAGCAGAGAGTCTTGGAGGTGCTCACCCGCGAGGAGATCCAGACCATGGAGAACGCGGCCAGGACTGAGCGCGACAAACTCATCGTGCGGGTGCTCGCCGACTGCGGACTCAGGTTGGGCGAGGTGCTCGCCTTGCGCTCTGAAGACCTGTGGGAGTCGACGCGCGCCGAGTTCGCCCTCAAGGTCCGAGGCAAGGGCAGCCACGACAGACTTGTGCCCCTGGCGCCATCCTTGTACCGACGCCTCCGCCGGCAGTTGACCGCTACTGCCGCTGACCAAGGCGACCCCGTCTTCGCGGCCCTGCCCAAGGGACCGGACGGCGGGGACAGGCCCCTCACCAAGAGCGGCCTTGAGCAGGCGGTCCGGAGCCTGGCCCGTGAGGTGGGAATCGAGAAGCGGCTGTACCCCCCAAGTCTTCCGACACATCATCGCCACCGAGTGGCTCCGTCGCGGCCGCAACCCCATTGGCCTCCAGCGCATCCAGGGGCATTCCGACTTCACGCGATCCAAAGGGTGTACATCCACTTGGACACGTCCGCCGACTACCAGGCCCCGATGCGAGTCCTACCGGGGCAGGACTGGGGCGCGTGGGTGCGGTCGGAAGTCGCGGCTGAGGACGCTGGACGGAGGTGCGCGATCGAATCCAGACGAACCTCCGAACTGGTGCCGCGCCAGTGGTTGGTTTCGCACCGTCGGAAGGGCCGGATCGAGAGCGGCGAGTGGTGGGGCGGCCCGTGTTATGGCAACCGAGCCTCGGCTAAGAACGCCGGTAGGTGGGTGGATCGGGCAGACCACATATAGTCCAAACTGGTCGATGATCGCGGGTTCCGCTGGAGGATAGGGCGTGGCTGAAGTCATCGACGAGTTCAAACTGGAGTTCTACGATAGGCTGCAGCGGGCTGTGACCGAGGGCCAGACGGATTTCGTTATGAAGATCGACAGCCTGGGGCATTTGCGCTTCGGGCCCCCGTGGCTGGGCCGCACGCTCACGACTAGAAGCGGTAGGCATCGGCCAGCGGCCGACTCCATGCAGTGGGAGTGATTGTCGGGCGATAACCCCACAGTCCCGGTTGGTGGAGGTCCAAACCTGGGGCCAAGGCCATACCGTCCAATTGCATCGGGCGCGCTCAGCCCAAGGTTGACTCCAGGGTGATCTGGACCCGTGCCAGCGGGTTCGGTCAGCACTACCGACGCTGCACGACGCCAACAGTGTCAAGGAAAGTTGAGGAGCACCAATCGCAGATCAGGCGCTGCCAGCAAGCGCGCACGCCAAGTCCGGTGTGCAACGCCCGGCTACCGACCTGGATTGGCTCGGGGTTCGCATCCCTCTGGACGCCCCCTACAGCTACCCCCACGCGCTCCTGACCTCGCAGTTGCCGAGGCCGCTATCTTCGATAGCGGACATCGTTCCCGGGCCGCTCCTCGCCTACCACCTGGCCGGGAGGAACCCGAACCGACCAGCAGAGCTCAGGGAGGTGGCCCTCACTCGCTGATGGCCCACCGGCCGATCGCGAGGTCGCGGGCACCTCGGCTAGGGTCCTCCCTCCAGTTCAGCCAGGCGCTGGAGGTGCCGGCTGCGGCGCTCCTCGAGCTCCTGGCGGAGCGTCCCCAGCTGGTCCTGGCGCCGCTGGATCTGGGCCAGCTGCCGCTCGGCCACCTCGACGGCCTCCCGGAGCACCTTGGCCTGCCCGGCCCGCGAGGTGCTACGCCGGTAGGCCTGGCGCAGGGCCAGCATCCGGTCCTCAGCGAGTAGCGCGTCGCGGATCTCGGAGAGCCCGGCTCCCAGCACCTCCTGGAGTTCCCGGATGCGCCGGACCCTAGCCACGGTGGCCTCGGTGTACCGGCGCTCCTGGCCCCCACCCAGCCGGGAGCAGGGGGAGATGAGCCCGATCTCCTCGTAGTAGCGGAGGGTGCGGGTGGTGACCCCGGTCATGGCGGCCACCTCCCCTATCCTCAGCTCCTGGCCGGCCACGGTCTCAGCTGGAGACACTGCTGGGCACCCTCCCCCTGACCGCCTCCACGATCATCCGAGCGGCGGCGTCCGGCCCCACGGCGGTGGTGTCGATCCAGACGTCGTAAAGGGCCGGGTCGGCGGGATCGGCATCGTAGAAGTGGCGCATGTACACCTGGCGGGCGCGATCCGTGTGCCGCTGGACCCGGCGCTCGGCGGGCCCGTCCAGCCGCACTCGGAGAACATCGTCCC
>JAJZGN010000143.1 GCA_021798435.1 bacterium
GGTGGGGACGTAGTTGAGGGCGGCCGGATTGGCCGCGCGCTCCAGAGGGGCGCCGACCACCACCGCCATGATGAAGATGAGGAGCATCAGACCGAAGCTGACCACAGAGTCCTTGAACACCTGGGATGGGTAGAACTCGTCCAGGTCCACCGGCACCGCGTAACCGGGGTCGGAGGGGATAGCCGGGTACGGGTACTCCACGTGGGCCATCCGTCGGGCCCGCTCCTCCGCTGTCTCCTCCTCCACCCCCTCGTAGTTGACCCACGACCCGTGCTCGCCGTGACGACGAAGCAGGACCAGGTGCAGCCCGATGAGGGGGACCAGCAGGGCCGGGAGCAGCCAGATGTGGATGGCGAAGAAGCGGGTCAGGGTGGCCGGACCCATCTGGGGGCCGCCCCGGAGGATCTCCTGCAGCTGGGTCCCGAGGATGGGGAAGTACTCGACGACGTGGGTCACCACGGTCGCCGTCCAGTAGGCGGCCTGGTCCCAGGGGAGCATCGCCCCGGTGATCCCCAGCCCCAGAACCAGCAGAAACAGGACGACCCCCACGATCCAGTTCAGCTCCCGGGGCTTTTTGTAGGAGCCGCTAACGAAGGTCCGCACCATGTGCATCCCGATCACCACGAAGAGCACGTAGGCGCCCCAGAGATGCATCCCTCGGACGATGGCCCCGAACTCATCGTGGCGTTCGGTGAAGTTGAGGCTCTCCCAGGCCTCGGTGGTGGACGGCACGTAGGTCCACAGGAGGAACATCCCGGTCACGATCTGGTTCACGATGAGGATCAGGGTCGCGCTGCCCAGGGAGTAGGCCCAGGCTCCCCGCCGCGGCACCGCCTCGTAGAGGAGCTGGTGGACAAGGTCGGTGACCCCCAGCCTCTCGTCCACCCACCTGTAGGTGGTGGCCATCACCCCGGCGAACGGGCGGCTCAGGCGACCCGCCAGCCGGCTTCTCTCAGCTGCCATCCCCTACCCCTCCGTGAGCACGTTGCGAACGTAAAGGGTGTTGCCCGCGAGCTTGTGCTGGTAGCGGAAGAGCGGCTGCGGCGGGGGCCCCCCGATGTTGGTCCCGTCGATGCTGTAGAGGCCGCCGTGACAGGGGCAGAGGAACACGTTGAGGTTGATGTCCCAGTGGACGTCGCACTGCATGTGGGTGCAGACGTTGGAGAGGGTGATGAGCTGCACCTTTCCGTTCAGGTTGAGCTTGACCACGTAGACGGTCCGGGGCACCGGGGGCACCTGCCAGGCGTCCCCGCCCTGGTCCAGAAGGACGACGTAGGCGGTCGGAACCCCGACCGGGACGTGCTGGATGTCGGCCACCATGACCCAGGGGTATCGGCCCTTGTAGAAGGCGGGGCTGAGGATCGAACCCACGATTGGCGCCCCGATCAGGAGCCCGATCCCGGCTCCGGTCAGCTGGATGCCCACGGTCATGAACTTGCGCCGCGACATCCGGCGCTGGGAGATGGCCACCTCTTGGTCAGGCACTGCCGCGCACCACCAGCAGTATCAGCAGGCTGAGGCAGAGAGCCAGGAAGAAGATGAAGGTGAAGAAGCTGGCCCCCATCGCCAGCCAGCCGGACATGGTGTCCCCGGCCACGAAGAGCTGCCGCACCCGGTGCATGGCCATCCAGAACCCCACCAGCATCACCGCGAAGAAGGAGGTGATGATCAACCCCAGGTACCAGGCCGACTCGAAGTCCTGATAGTTCACGGGAGGGTCCCTGGCGGGGCGTTGAAGTTCTGCGCGGACTGGTGCAGGGAGAGCAGGCAGGAGGTCTGCCCGGTGCCGGCGTCGATGCCGCAGGGCAGCTTGGCGTTTTCCTTCACGACCCCCATGAAGATGGTGAGGGCGAGGGCCGCCACGGCCACCGCGCCCATCGCCCGCGGGACCATGGGTGCGAGCGGGACCCCGGCACCCCCCCGCCGCACCTCCACCAGGTAGCGGCCGAGGTTGATCGCGGTGGCGATGAACGCGACGAAGAGCGCCGTGTAGCGCAGCCAGACCAGATTGGAAGGGAGGATGGCAGCCGGCAGCGCGGTGCCCGCCATGCCCAGCAGGGAGATCGCGGTCAGCCCCGCGCCGGGGCCGGAGGATGGCCCCCGGTGCATCCAGAAGACAAGGTTCGCCCCCACCACCACGACTGCCAGGAGCCCCACCTGGCCGATGAACATGCTCCCGGAGTTGAGGACGAAGAGGTTGTCGAAAGCCCCCATGGAGGTGGTCTTGATCGCCTCGGCCAGCAGGAAGCCGGAGATCGGTTGGGCCAGAAGGAAGATCGACCCGATGGCGAAGGTGACTCGGCTGGTCCAGGTGTGGTATTGACGCTCCCCCTCGGTCTTGGCGCGCCGCGCCCTCCAGACCGCGATCGCCGCCAGCACGAGCGCCGACCAGGAGAGGGTGGCGCCGGCGTAGTGGAGCAGCAGCCAGGGGTAGCTCGGCGAGTACATGGCGTGGGCCGAGCTGACGGCCGCGCCTGGGGTCAGGGCGAAGCTGTCCAGCTGGACGATCATGAAGAGGAAGAGGTACTGGATGAGGGCGAATGTGAGGCCCACCGCCAGGTGGAGCCTCGGCCCCAGGCGATCCCACCCGTAGACGTAGAGCAGCAGCAGGGGAATTCCCACGAAGAAGCTCGCGAAGGCGATCGTCAGTGGGAGCAGCAGGAGGTTGAGCAGGGTCCCGATCAGGCGGCCGTAGAGCCCGGTGAGCAGCACCACGGCGAAGACCGCCCAGGTGGCCCCGAAGCTGTAGAGGTAGAGGATCGAATGCGACAGCCCGCGGGCATAGCGAAGGCAGTTGGGGCTGGCCCCGGGGCGCCTCCCGACCAGCTCCATGACGGGGGCGATCCCGGCAGCTCCGAGGATGTAGCCCACGATGGCGATGTGGATGAGGAAGGTGGCCCCGATGGCGAACTCGGCGCCGAGGGTGCCCAGGGGCAACCGGGGTTGCGGGCTCGGGAAGGCAGACAGCAGCACTGGCACCCAATGCTGACGGGCCGAGGGGGCCCAAGGCAAGCCGGGAGCGGCGCGGGGATAATCGCGGGATGCCGGAGCCATTGGTCCTTCTCCACGGAGAGGACCGCTATCTGGTGACCGAGGCCGCCGTCTCCCTCCGCACCCAGCTGGTGGCGGAGATGGGCTCCGAGCTGGGGCTGGAGGAGTTCCGGGATCTCTCCGACGGCGACGCCATCGAGCGAAGTCTGGCCAGCCCCCCGTTCCTGGCCCTGCGCCGGGCGGTGGTGCTCTGGGACCCCCAGATCGGACCCCGCGGCTCGCGGGAGACGGAGGAGGTGCTCCGAGCGATCTCCCACCGGGCCGACACCACGGCGGTGATGGTGGTGGTGCGAGCCGTGGTAGCCGCCACCAGCACCCTGCACCGCGGCCTGCGCGAACTTGGAGCGGAGGTACGGCTGGTGCCACGCCCCAAGGGCGCAGCGCTGCGGCACCACGTGGACCAGCGGGTGCGGGCCCGGGGCCTGAACCTCGCGGCTCAGCTCTCGCCGAAGCTCGTGGAGATCGCCGCCGAGAGCCTCGGCCGGCTGGAGATGGAGCTGGACAAGCTGGCCCTCTACCCGGACCGAACCGGGGAGCTGATCGGCGAGGAGGTGGGGCACCGGCTGCTGACCCCGGTGCCGCCGCGGGAACTCTACCGCCTAACTGATGCCATCTTCGATGCGCCCAACCGGGTGGGAAGCCTCCTCTCCGGGCTGTTGTCCCGTCCCGAGGTGCCGCCGCAGCTGGTGATCGGGGCGCTGGCCAGGGCGCTCCGCGATCTCATCACCATGGCCGACGGCGGCTCTGGGGCCCTCCCCTCCTGGAAGGCCGAGCGGATGAGTCGCCAGCTGAGGCGAGCGGGAGCACCGCGGTTGCGGCGCTGGCTGGTCGCCCTAGCTGACCTCGACTGGGAGATCCGCGTCGGGCGACTAGACGCGATCCAGGGTCTGGAGACGCTCCTCGCCCGCATGGCGGGGGAGCTGTCGGCCCGGGCCAGCTGACCTCAGTCGCGCTCCGCCTCGGACCCCGCGCTGCGGCGGCTCCGCTGCGCCGTGCGCACCGTCTTGGTGACCGGCTTGGCCTTGCCGGTCGCGGTCTTCCGCTGCGCAGCGGTGGACTTGGACCGGGTGCCCTGAGCCGCCGCCCGCCGGGCGCCGGCCGCAGGCTGAACGGTGGTGGCCGCGGCCAGTGCGCGCATGAGGCGCGACTTGCGCCGGGCCACGTTGCGGGGATGCAGCACCCCGTGCTCGGCCGCCTTGTCCAGCGCCGAGGTGGCGAGGCGGCCGAGCTCCGGCGCCTCCTCCCCTCCCACGGCCCGACGAGCCTTCGCCACCGCCGTGCGCACCGCAGAGCGGACGGAACGGTTCCGATCGTGCTTGCGCTGAGCGGCGCGCACCCGCTTGCGAGCTGAACTGGTGTTGGCCAAGACTGTCCCCGCCTACCGCCCCAGGGGGCGAACTGAATCAAGCGCTCGGCGCGCCTCTTGCCCGGCCAGTATAAGGCAGCGGGGGAAATGGTCGGAAGTGGCGGTTAAAGTAGGCCCGATGCTGGCAGTCGCGGCCGCCCCCGCCAAGCTGAACCTCGCCCTGGAGCTGGTTGGCCGGCGCGCGGATGGCTTCCACCTGCTGGCCGCGGTGTCCCAGACCATTTCCTGGAGCGACTTGGTGGGGGCTGAGCTGCGCCCAGCCCCGGGCTCCCTCAGAGAGGTGCGGGTGGCGGTGGCCGGGCCCTTCCGGGGCGGCATCCCCGAAGGGTCGGACAACATCGTGGCCCGGGCGGCTGCGGCTCTCCGCCGCCGCGGAGTCGGCCGTGAAGTGGTATCGGTGGCCATCTGGAAGCGTATCCCGAGCAAGAGCGGACTCGGAGGCGGGTCTTCCGATGCCGCGGCGGTGCTTCGGCTCGCCGCCGGCGACCAGGGGGTTCCGGGGCTCGCCGAGGCGGCCCTGGAGTGCGGCGCCGATGTGCCCTTCGCCGTCCGCGGCGGGGCGGCTCACCTGGGCGGGGTGGGCGAGGTGCTCACACCCCTTCCTCCCCTTTCGCCCACGGTGATCCTGGTGGCGGTGCTGGCCGCGGTGGAGACCGCCCGGGCCTACGCCGCGGTCCAGAGCGGGGACCTTACCGACGGCAGCCGGGCAGCGGCTGTGGCCGCGGCCCTGAGGAGAGGTGATCCTCCGACCCCGGAGCTCCTGGGAAGCGCCCTGGAGGCCGCGGCTCTGCGCGTCGTCCCGGAGCTGGCGCCACGGCTGGAACGGCTGCGGGCCGCCACACCTCATCTGGCCTGGGCCATGACCGGCAGCGGGGGAGCGTTCTTCGCCCTTGTCCCGGCGTTCG
>JAJZGN010000144.1 GCA_021798435.1 bacterium
GATGTGCGAGCCGGCTGCTAGACTGCGGCCTGCGGGCGGCTTCCCAGTTCACGACCCACCAGCGCCGCCCCAGGGCGAGGAACTTCAGAGATGGCGACGACAAGGCGCCGGACGCCAGCCCGGACGGGCGGCTCCCGGCCCCAGACCAGAAGGCCGGCGAGACCCAAGAGGGCCGCTCCCGGGGCGCCCCGTCTGACTCCCGGCCAGACGCGCGAGCTCTCTGGCATCGGGACCCTGGCGCTGGGGGTGATCGGTGTCATCCTCCTCGGCTTCCCGCAGGCCCCGGTGGCCCACGCCTTCGCCCGGGCGGTCTCCGCGGCGGTCGGCATCGGAGGCTGGATCGTGGGTCTGGCGCTGATCGGGGCAGGGCTCGCGATGCTGGCCAGCCGAGGCCCCAGGCGGAGCCTGGGGACGGTGCTGGCGGCGCTGGCCATGAGCTGTCTGGCGGCCATCTCCATGGCGGCCGTCGCCGGCGCAGTCTATGGGGGGGTGGTGGGAGAGGCGATCGGGCCCCGCGCGGCCACGGTCGTCGGGGCGCCGGCCACCCTGGTGGCGCTGGGCGCCCTGGGACTCGCGGGACTTGTCCTGGCATTGGACCTTGCGCCCTCACGAATCTCGGGGGCCGCCCTGCACAGCGCCGCCAGGCTCCTCGGGTCGATCTTCGCCCCCGCCGCGACTCCGCCGCGGGCCACCCTGCCGGCCCCCGCGCCGCTCGACCTTCGACTCGCGGCCCCGGAGCCGGACGACCCCGCCGCGGATGGCCCGAGCCTGCCACCGGAGCCGTTCCAGCGCATCTTCGAAGAGCTGGAGGCGGAGGCGGAGCCCGCCAACCCTCCGGCGCTCGCTCCGCTGCCGGTGCCACCTCCTGTCGACCTCGAGGATGACCCCGAGGGGCCCGAGCCGAACTGGGTGATCCCCAGCCTGGACCTTCTCGACTCCGCGCAGGGCAAGCGGGAGCGGCTGCGGGACGAGATCCGGAGCCGGATCAAGACGATTGAAGCCACGCTCGCCAACTTCGGGGTCGAGTCCAAGGTGATGGGCGTCAACGCCGGCCCCACCGTGACTCAGTACGAGCTCCAGCCAGGGTCCGGAGTTCCGGTCCGCCGGGTGCTGGCGTACCAGACCGATCTCTCCCTGGCGCTGGCTGCCCCGATCCGCATCCAGGCGCCCATCCCGGGCAAGTCAGCCATAGGGATCGAGGTGCCCAACAAGGCGGCGCAGCTGGTCACCCTCAAGGAGGTGGTCCAGGCCCCCTCCTTCCACGAGATGAAGAGTGGTCTCTCGGTGGCCCTGGGGGCCGACGTGAGCGGGCGCCCGGTGCTGGGCGACCTCGCGGCCATGCCCCACCTCCTGATCGCGGGCGCCACCGGGTCGGGGAAGAGCGTGTGCATTAACGCGGTCCTGGCCGGGCTCCTGCTCCAGTCGACCCCCCGCGACCTGCGGCTGATCCTGGTCGACCCCAAGCGGGTGGAGCTCAGCAACTTCGCCGGCCTGCCCCATCTCCTGGTCCCCGTCGTAGTCGAACCAGAAGGGGCGGTGGCCTCGCTCCGCTGGGCGGTGGTGGAGATGGAGCAGCGTTACAAGCTCTTCGCCGGCAACGGGGCCCGCAACATCACCGTGTTCAACGAGCGGGCCCCCCAGCTGGGCCTCCGCCCCCTGCCCAAGATAGTGATCGTGATCGACGAGCTGGCCGACCTCATGATGGTCGCCGCCAGCGAGATCGAGGACCTCATCTGCCGGATCGCCCAGCTGGCGAGGGCGGTCGGAATCCACCTGATCGTGGCGACCCAGCGCCCCTCGGCCGACATCATCACCGGTCTCATCAAGGCCAACATCCCGTCCCGCGTCGCCTTCGCCGTGAGCAGCGGGGTCGACTCCCGCGTGATCCTGGATGAGATGGGAGCGGAGAAGCTCCTCGGCAGGGGTGACATGCTCTACCTGCCCATCGACGCCGGGAAGGCAACCCGGCTCCAGGGCGCCTACGTCTCCGACCGCGAATTGGACCAGCTGATCGGCTGGTGGAAGGCACAGGGCACCCCCGTCTACCAGGAGGAGATCCTCCAGGCGGCCGCGCTGGGCCCGGTGCCGGCGGATGGCGCCACTCGCCGGGACCCCCTCTTTGAACGCGCCGGAAGGATCGTCATCGGTGAGGGCCGGGCGGCGACATCGCTGCTTCAGCGCCGGCTGCAGGTGGGCTACACCCGGGCCGCGCGCCTCGTCGACCAGCTGGCCGAGGCCCGGGTCGTGGGGCCCTATGAGGGCAGCAAGTCGCGGGAGGTGATGATGACCCTGGCGGAGCTGGAGCAGCTCCTGGACTCCGGCGAGGGCGACGACTAGCCGTTACCCTTGTGGCATGGCAGTCACTGAGCACTCGTTCGACGTCGTGTCGGACTTCGATCGCCAGGAGCTGGTGAATGCCGTCGAGCAGGCGAGGCGGGAGATCTCCACGCGCTATGACTTCAAAGGGGTGGTCGCAGAGATCGATCTTCAGGACAAAGAGATCGTGATCCTGGCGGCATCCGACGGTCGCGCCGACGCCGTCCTGGACGTGCTCAAGGGCAAGCTCGTCCGCCGCAACCTCTCGCTCAAGATCATCCGGCCCGGCAAGCCGGAGCCGGCGGCCAAGGGCAACGTGCGGATGGCGCTCGCCATCCAGAAGGGCATCGACGAGGATTCGGCCCGCGACCTCAGCAAGCGGATCAAGGCCGCCCACCCCAAGGTGCAGGTGCGCATCCAGGGCGACGAGCTAAGGGTGGTGAGCCGCGACAAGGACACGTTGCAGGCGGTCATCCACGATCTGCGAGAGTTCGACCTGCCGCTACCTCTGCAGTTCACCAACTACCGCTGAGTCGGGCGCCGGGCCCCTGGCCGCCGATGGATGCGCCGAGAGGGAGCCGGGACCTGGCCCTGGAGGTGGTGCGCCGGGCGTCGCTGCCTCCCACCACCTCGATCGCGACTGCCGAGTCCTGCACCGGCGGACTGCTCGCCGCCATTCTCACCACGGTCCCCGGAGCCTCGGCCGTGTTCCTCGGGGGGATAGTTGCCTATTCAAACGCGGTCAAGGTGTCCCAGCTGGGGGTTCCGGCGGACCTTCTGAAGCAGGTGGGAGCGGTGAGCGAAGAGGTGGCGTCGGCGATGGCCAGGGGCGTGCGGAGGGCTCTGGGCGCCCATCTCGGTGTGGGGATCACCGGTGTGGCTGGCCCGGGGCACTCCGATCTCAAGCCGCCCGGGTTGATCTACGTCGCCCTGGCCTGGCCAGGGGGAACCCGCTGTGACAGGCTCACAGATGACCTCGGCCGAGAGGGCAACCGCCGCGCGGCGACCGCCCTGGCGCTGCAGATGCTGGTCAACTACCTGCCCGCCACGAGGGCCTCCCAGGCAGGATGACCGTGGTGGTACACTACCGAACACTAGTTCTGCCCATCGATCATCGGAGACCCTGCAGATGAGCGCTACACTCCAGCTCCAAGGGCACGTCGACGCCCCATTCCTCACCGACCGGAAGGAGGCCCGTTTGACCACTGAGAGGGAGCGGGCGCTTAGCAGCGCACTGGCCCAGATCGAGCGCAGCTATGGCAAGGGCGCGATCATGCGCCTTGGCGACGCCGCCGCCGCGAGGGGGGTCGAGGTGATCTCCACCGGCGCCCTCACCCTGGACTTGGCGCTAGGGGTGGGGGGCATTCCGAGGGGCCGGATCGTGGAGATCTTCGGTCCCGAGTCCTCCGGTAAGACCAGCCTCAGCCTCCACATCATCGCTGAGGCCCAGCGGCTGGGCGGGGTCGCTGCCTTCATCGATGCCGAGCACGCTCTCGACCCTGCCTACGCCGCTCGGATCGGGGTCAACACCGATGATCTTCTGATCTCTCAACCCGATACCGGGGAGCAGGCCCTGGAGATCGTGGAGGCGCTGGTTCGGAGCCAGGCGGTGGACGTGGTGGTCGTCGACTCGGTGGCCGCGCTGGTCCCGAAGGCCGAGATCGACGGCGAGATGGGTGACACCCATGTCGGGCTGCAGGCCCGGCTCATGTCCCAGGCCATGCGCAAGCTCACCGGGGCGATCAGCCGATCCAACTGCGTCGTGATCTTCATCAACCAGTTGCGGGAGAAGGTAGGGGTGATGTTCGGGAATCCTGAGGTCACCTCAGGCGGACGGGCCCTCAAGTTCTACGCCTCGGTGCGCCTCGACATCCGCCGGATCGACTCCCTGAAGCAGGGGATGGACGTGATCGGCAGCCGGGTCAAGGTGCGCGTGGTCAAGAACAAGGTCGCCGCCCCGTTCCGGGCCACCGAGCTCGACCTTCTGTACAACGAGGGGATCTCCTGGGAGGGGAGCGTCTTGGACGGGGCGATCGAGGCCGCGGTGGTCGACAAGAGCGGCGCCTGGTTCAGCTACGGGGATACGCGCCTGGGACAGGGGAGGGACAACGTCCGGGAGCTGCTCAAGGGCAATCCCGAGCTCACAGCGGAGATCGCTCGCAAGGTGCGCCAGGCGGTCCTGGGCGAGCCGGTGGCGGCCCCTTCCGAAGTGGGGTCTGGGGAGGAGGCCGCCCTGGCCTAGCCAGGGGCGCCTCAAAGGGCCCCTTGAGCGCGGGCCGCAGGCGCTAGAATCCCTTCAGGTTTCCTTAGATCTCTACGTCCCTGCGCCAAGCGCGGGATTCATGCCGGGGAGGGTCGCCGCCGCGCTCGCGCCGGCACTGTGAGGTGAATGGCAATGACCACCGTGCTGGTGGGGCTGGCGGTCGTCCTGGCGCTGATCGCGGTCGGCGCTATCGCGTACGCGATCACGGTGGCGCGAAAGCAAGCGGTGAGGGGCACCGCCGAGCTGGAGGAGATAAGAGGCGCCCGTCGGGAGCTTGAGGCCCACCGCCGGGCGGTGGAGCTGGAGGCCCAGGCCGAGGCGCTCAAGCTCAGAACCGAGCTCGAGGAGGAGCTCAGCGTCCGGCGTCTCGAGGTCACCCGCCAGGATCAGCGCAACCTGCAGCGCGAGGAGCAGCTTGACCGGCAGCAGCAGGACCTGCTGCTGCGGAGCGAGGCGGTCACCAGCGAGGGGAGGGCGCTGGAGGCGGCTCGGGAGGAGGTGGAGGCACTCCGTCGGGGAGCCGAGGTGGAGCTGGAGCGGGTCGCGGGTTTGGGAAGGGACGAGGCTCGCGAGGAGTTGCTCGGGGCCCTGGATCGCGAGCTGATCGCCGAGAAGGCGGAGCGCATCCGCCACGCGACGAGCGAGGCCAAGGCGGAGGCGGACGAGCGGGCCCGGGAGGTGCTGGTCACCAGCATCCAGCGCCATG
>JAJZGN010000008.1 GCA_021798435.1 bacterium
ACCTATGACTGGGCTTCGGAGACCCCGGTGCAGGTCCCCCCGCCGCCGGTCTCCCTGGACCCCACTCCTGCACCGGCGGCCCCCCAGGTCATAGACGCCGGGGGACCACCGCAGACGGCGTACGAGCCCACCGACGTTCTGCGGCCGCTGCGGCCCAGGCGACGCTGAGAAGTCATGCCCAACAACCCGCTCCGACGGCGTCCGACCTCATCTCAGCTGGGGGAGCGCGCCCGCGCCGAGCTGCAACGCGCCCTGGCCGCCGTGGACGAGGCCGCCGCCACCGGCAACCTGGCGCGCCTCGGGCTGGCCCTCGCCGGGGACGCCCTGAGCGAGGTCCAAGCGCGCTTCCACGCCTACCAGATGGCCGGCATCCAGGTGAGTCCGTTCCGCGAGGGGCTGCAGGTCGAGCTGATGGACGAGAGCACCCAGGAGCGCGTCTGGCTCTGCGTCCGCTACCGGGACCGGACGGGGTTCCTGGCTTCCGGAGTGGCGCCTGCCACCGCCTCGGACCCGGTCGAGCTGAGGGTCGGGCTGGATGCCACCCAGACGCCCTGGCGCATCGCGACCCTGATCGCCAGCTGATCCGGGGGCCGATCGCCGCCGTGCTAGGCTGGGTTTCCACTGCGCCCACCCGGTAGAAGGAAGCCATGACCAATCCCCCCGACGCCGACCCGGAGCTGGAACCCGCCGCGAGCGGGCTGGACGCCGAGGACCCGCTCGAGGGAGAAGCCCTCGAGGAGGAGGTGCTGGAGGAGGCTCCCGTGGCCCGTCCCGCCCCCCGCCCCGCCCCGCCCCGGCCGTGGGGCGGAAGCCGCAGCAATGTCTCGGCTGAGGACCTGCCCCCTGAGGAGCTGACGCCCGAGATGCGCTGGCCTCCGGGCAGCTGGGTGCGCGTCACCGACGTGGTCCGGCACAGCACCGGAGAGCCGATCTCCAGCCTCCAGGTCGGCGATGTGGGCCAGGTAGTGGCGGCTCTCTCCCAGACCCTGGTGGTGCTCTTCCCCACCCGCGACAACCGCCGGGAGGTGCTGCACATCGAGTCCATCGAGGCGGTGGACTCCCCCGCGGGGACGGCTCCCTGAGCTCCGAACCCAGGGGCCGCGAGCGGCTGGTCCTCAATGGGCTGCGCTACTTCGGGCGGCACGGGGCGCATCCGGCGGAGCGCGCGCTGGGCTCGCACGTGGAGGTGGATGTGGAGGTGGAGGCCGACCTGGCGATCGCCGTCGCCAGCGACAGGTTGGAGGACACCCTCAGCTACTCCCTGGTGGAGGCGGCGGTGCGGAGGGTCGTGGAGGGGTCCGAGTTCAGCTTGCTGGAGGGGCTCGCCGGGGCCATCGCCGAGGCGGTGCTGACGCTCCCGCGGGCGGAGGGGGTCACGGTCCGGGTCACCAAGGCCCCCCGCCTTCCCTCCCAGACGGTGGGGTTCACGTTCGAGCTCCACCGGCCCTGAGCCCACCGCCGGCCGGGCGGCGGACGTTGGTGGACGGCGATGGGAGTTAGCAGCTCGGGAGAGGTCGGGCGCCGAGGGGGGCCGGGAGCGTGCCGGTCGGGAGGCAAGTGATCCTGGCTCCCGACGGTGGGCGCGAGGAAACGATGGCCCTCGGGCTCCCCCCAGCCCGGCTGGCCCTTCTGGGGCTCGTCCTGGCGGGAGGGACGGCCGCCCTGCGGGCGCCCCTCCCGCTGGGGCCGAGAGCGATCCTGGCGGGTATGGTGCTGGGCCCGGGGTCGCTCCTGGCCTGGGCTCGATTGCTGGAGCTCTCGGCCCTGGGCTGGGTCGAGCGGCTGGCGGCCTACTGGCTCCGCTCCCTCGCCGGGCTGACGGAGCGGTCCACTTGGACGGACGCCGGATAGCTCGCGCCGAGTTCCCGGAGGCCGAGCGAGGGATAGAGATCACCGGCCCGGACATCCTCGACGCCCGGCCTGCGCCCGGGGCCCAGCTTCTGACCGGGTTCGAGACCTGGCTGGACCAGCTGGATGCCCCCGTCCGCCTGACCATCACATCGCGGGCGGCCGACGGCAGGCGCCGGCGAATGGTCTGGCTGCGGTCGGCCAGCCCCGACCAGGCGGCCCAGGCCGCGGCGCAGCTGGAAA
The DNA here is from genome assembly GCA_021798435.1 of bacterium. Taxonomy (GTDB): domain Bacteria; phylum Chloroflexota; class Dormibacteria; order Aeolococcales; family Bog-877; genus JAJYXT01. The sequence goes on from JAJZGN010000008.1 coordinate 2,092, forward strand.
GGCTCTGCGGGGCGAAGGTGCGGGGATCGGGCGCCGTCCCGCCTCTGGTGGAAGGGCCCGGCCGGGAACGGGTCACCGGAATCGGTTGGGCGGGGTGGTGGGTGGAGTGCCTCCGGCTCAGCACGCTGCCACGGGTGCCGATCGAGGCCGGGTGGCTGTGGCAGCTGGTGGGCGAGTCCCAGGACCTGGATCTCACCGTGAGCATTTCGCCGCTGGCCGCTGGCGCCGCCGACCGTCGACTCCGCCACCGGCTGAGGGAGCTGGCCGCCCGCGAGCTGCAGGCGGACGCCGGGATGCCCGACCCGGCCCTGGTGGTCGAGAGGGCGGCCGCCACCCGCCTCCGGGAGGTGCTGGCCCGGGGAGATGGGCGGGCATTTGAGGTAGGGATCTCGATGGCGGTCGGGGGAGGGCCGGTGGCGGAGGTGAGGGCGGCCACGGCCCGGCTGCGACGCCGGGCACTGGGGATGCGGGCGCAGCTGGCCCCGGCCTGGCTGGACGAGGGGCCCGCCCTGCTGGAGGCGAGGGGATGTGGGAGGCCGCGGCGATCCTTCACCCGGCTGCTCACCACTCCGGAGCTGGCCACCTTCTGGCCCTGGCTGGATGGGCCCGGGGAGCTGGAACCGGGGAGCTGCCGCATCGGCCGGCACCTGCGCACCCAGGGCCCGGTGGGGCTGAAGTTGGCCGCCTCCGCCGCCGCCCCCAACTCCAACTGCTGCGTGATCGCCGCCTCGGGCGCCGGCAAGTCGTACCTGGCGCGGGTCGTGGGTACCGCCCAGGCCCGGGCCGGGACCCTCACCGTGGTGGTGGACCCGGAGAACGAGCACCGGGCCTGGTGCGAGGCCGTGGGGGGCCGGTATCTGGACCTGGGCCGAGGTGGCGGCTTCGGCTTCAACGTCTTCGAGGCCGCCACACCTGAGGAGGGGGAGCTTGCCGCCCGGGAGCTGGTTGAGCTCCTGGCCGGGCCCCTCTCCCCCCCGGAATCGGGCGCCTTCCTGGAGGCTTGCGCGGCTGCTCGGCCGGGTGACGGCAGCCGGGCACCGGTGCTGGCGGACCTCCTGGGGACCCTGGCCGCCGACCCGCACGGGCGGAGCCTCGCCGCCCGGCTGCGGCCGTGGGTCGAGGGACAGGCGGGGTTGCTCTTCAGCGCCCCCGGCCGGGGCCCGGAGGTGGCTCGCGCCCTGGGGGTGGGGCTGCGCGATCTTCCCGAGGGATGGCGGGCGGGGGCCAGCTTCCTGGTCTCGCACTGGCTGTGGGCCTGGGCTCAGCGGCACCCCGGTCCCAAGCAGGTCATCATCGACGAGGCCGGTCTGCTCGCCGTCCAGCCCCGGCTGGCCGAGCTGATGGGGCAGATGGCCCGGCGGCTGCGCAAGTATTCCGGGTCCCTGCTGCTGCTGACCCAGACGCCCCGAGACCTGGAGGTGGAGGGGTTTGGCGAACTGGTCGCCGGCAACTCCGCGACCCTGCTGGTGGGTTCGGCGAGCGGGCCGGGGGTCCAGCGCCTCAAGTCGGGCTTCCACCTCGGCGACGAGGACTGCGAGTGGCTGCAGCGGTGCGCCCGAGGCGAGTTCCTGATGCTCGCCGGGGCCTCCCGCGCCAGAGTGAGGGTGGAAGCGCCCGAGGAGGTGGCCAGCGACGGCCGGAGATAGAATCGCCCCATGGGTCGGGTGGTGCGCTACCGACTGCTCAACTCCGGCCGTGCCACCGTCGCCGCCTGGGAGGAGGCGGTGCGGCTGTTCGCGGCCACCCGCAGCTGGCGCGAGGGGGTGATGTGGCTGGCCACGGATGCCTCCCGCGGCCTCTTCGAGTCCGAATACCTCCGCCACCTGCGGCTGGAGACTCCAGACCCCATCCTGGGCGCTGGCTTCGTCAAGGTGGAGGGTGACGAGACCGACGCCCTGGCGGTCTGCTTCGGGCTCCTCCGGATGACCGGGGAACAGGGAGGACGGGTGCTGCTCGACGACCTGGACAACCCGATCCGCAAGCAACGGCGGCTGGAGTTCATCGAAGGGGCGGTCAGCGGGCCCCGAACCATCGACGAGCTGATGGTCGCCGGCCCGATCTTCAAGCGGCTGCCCCGGGCCACCATCACCTTCTACCCCCCGCGCTACCGGGGCCGGACCCTTCCCGGTCCCACCACCCCCGCCGGCCAGTGGGGCTTCGCCCTCCAGGGGATGCGCGCCGCGGCGGGCGGCTTCCTGGAGGCGGAGGCGGAGGCGATGCGGATCTACCGCGGCCTGCAGGCGATCGGCTGAACTTGAGGGCCGTGGTCCAGCGGGTCCAGAGGGCCGCGGTCCGGGTTGGGGGGAAAGAGGTAGGTGCCACGGGCCCGGGGCTCCTGGTGTACCTGGGGATCGGGCCGGGGGACGACGAGGGCGTTGCCCGCCACCTCGCCGGCCGCATCGCCGCCCTCCGGATCTTTCCCGATGCAGAGGGGAGGATGAACCTGTCAGTGCTGGAGGCGGGCGGCCAGGCACTGGTGGTGAGCCAGTTCACCCTGTACGCGGCAACCGGGCGTGGGCACCGGCCCTCCTTCCTGGGGGCGGCCCCCCCGGCCGCCGCCGTCGAACTCTGCCGCACGTTCGGCGCGGAGCTGACCCGGTTGGGGGTGGCGAGGGTGGCCCAGGGGCAGTTCGGCGCCCACATGGAGGTTCGATCGGTGAACGACGGGCCGGTCACCCTGGTTGTCAGCGCGGGCGAGGGCCCCTGGGAGTCCGACGCCGGCTGAGGGGCCAGGGCGGGGGCGCCGGCGGACCTATGTGGGGATCGGCGACAAGCGCGGAGGAACCCCATGGCCCAACTGGTCTCGCTACTCAATTCCTGGGTTCTCCTGGGGCAGGAGCTGATCGCCAGCCTGGGCACCCTGGCCTTCGTGTGCGCCTTCATCTGGCGGGTGGTGGCCCCCAGCCCCCACAGCGCCCTGGAGGCGCAGCGCTGGCTGGGACGGATCGCGATCGGCACTTTGGGGGTGGAGCTGGCCGGGGTCCTGACCCACGTCCTGCTCTCCGCGGTGCCCCGCGGGCTCGGCTGACCATCGGTCGCCATGCCCGGGCCACCCCAGTTCGGCATCAACCCGCTGGGGGTGTTGGCCGGGCTCTTTGACGGGATCCTCTCCGAGTTCGTGAGCAGCGCTCGGGGAGCCCTGGAGGCGGCCCTCAAGACCTACCTCTTCGGCACCTACGACGCCGCCGGGGGAAGAGCCCAGGCCCCTTTCACCGGGACGCCGGGCCTAGCCGGCCTGAACCACCTGCTGGCGGCCGCCGGCGGGGCGCTGCTGCTGGCGGTCCTGCTGTACAGCTCGCTGCGCACGGTGGCGGACCTGGGAGCGGCCCGCCACCAGCTTCAGCAGGTGCTCCCGCGATGTCTGGTGGCGGTGGCCCTGGCCACGGTGAGCCTGCCCCTGGTGCAGCAGCTGATCGATCTCAACAACGCGCTCTGCGCGGTGGTGGTCGGAGGCGCTCAGGTCTCGCTGGGCGCCCTCCCCTGGAGCTCTCCCCTCAGCCAGCAGGGGGTTCAGTCCGCGGGGGAGAACATCTTCCTCCTGCTCTTCGCCGCGGCCCTCGTGGTGGCGGTCGTCATCCTGGCCCTGAGCTACGTGGTCCGCTACACCCTGCTGGCCGTCCTCTGCGCCGCCGCCCCGCTGGCCGCCTACTGCATGGTGCTGCCGGAGACCCGGGGCTTCGCCCGGCAGTGGGGCAGGCTCCTGGTGGTCTCACTGTTCATGCAGTTCGGCCAGCTCCTTGTCCTGCGGGTGGCAGTGCAGCTGGCCTTCACTCGGGGGGGCGGGCTGGCCGGGATGCTCTACGCCCTCGCCAGCCTCTACCTCATGCTCCGAGTCCCGGGGGCGCTCAACGTCGCCACTCACTACGAGTCCAGCGCCGAGGCCGCCGCCCGGAGGTGGAGCCGGGCGGTGCGGCGCCTCTCCGTGGGAGAGCTCTGAGGAGGGGTCAGAGGCTCACGTGGACCTCGCGCAGCCGAAACCCCAGGGCCCGCTCCAGCCGCCCGTAAACCGGGTGCGGCCGGAGGCTGGGACGGTGGTCCAGGTCGCCGAAGGTGATCTCCATCCAGGCCCGGGGAAGCTCCGGGGTGAACTCGACCTCCAGCAGGGACACCCCCGCCCGGCAGGCCGGGCAGCTGGCGGTGTGGGGATCAGGGTGGGGAAAGCGGAGGGAGAAGAGATCCAGATCGCTCCCGCATCTCGGGCAGGGGGCCAGGTAGGAGCGCGGGGGCACGGAGTCGAAACCGTCGGGCCCCGGGTCTGGGTAGAAGCGGAGCACCCCCGACTCCACGCGCACCTCCCCGCGGGGCGGCGTCCCGGCCATGGGGAGACCCCGGGACGGGATTCCCAGCGCCCCGGCGAACTCGGGCCCCGGCAGCAGCGAGTCGTCCGGTCCCGGGAGGGCCATCCCCTCCTCCACCAGGACCTGCCGAGCCCGGGACTCCGCGTCCGGCGCCGGCTGCCGGTCCGGGTCCTGGGGCAGCAGGTGAAGCCAGCTGCGGTGGGGATGGGGCCCCAGCCCGCCATCGGGGCGGGGGGCGGAGACAGGCATCCTCCGATGGTAGCCCGGACGCCTCCCCGCCTCTCAGGGGACTCAATGGGCGTGGCTCTCCGAAGGCTCAGGTCGGGGCTGGCGCTGGTGGGAGCGTGCGCGGCGCTGGCGGTGGTGCTCCCGCCGCTGGCCGGCCTTCTCAACCTGGTGGCCGGGGTGACCCTGCTGGCGCTGGCGGGGTATGGAGGCTACCGGGTCTGGGCCTTCCTGGAGGCCGTGGTCGAGGCCTCCCGGCGCCCGGTCACGGTACGGCGCAACCTCAAGGAGCCGAACGGCCCTCCACCTCCGGGCCGGGGCCGCGAACCCAGAGAGCGCGAGCTCAGGGTTGGACCGGGCGAGCGGGCACCCCAGGCGGAGAGGACTCGATGAGCCGCTGCCGGAGCTGCAGGTAGAGCCGCTCCAAGAGGTCGAGGGGGTCCCGGTCCAGAGGACCTGGCCAGACCACCCCGGGCCGCCGCTCGAGGGCTCGGACCAGCTCCAGGGCGACCTCCTGGCGGCGGCGCGGGGAAAGCTCCGACCGCGCCAGCAGATCCTCCAGCAGGCTGAGCTCAGGCCGTCCGCAGGCCTCCGCCCCAGAGATCGGCGGACCGGGGTCGGTGCGCCGCAGCCGAGGTCCGGGTCCGACGCGGACGCCCCGCCCCAGGCGGCGCAGGCCGGGGTCGTGGACCACGAGGGTCCCCGCCGCCAGGTCGCCCAGCCGCCGGGGCTGGGAGCCGGCGAACATCGCCACCACCCCGATCCCGTACAGGAAGGGGAGGAAGTCCAGGATTCGGACCACGTTGCGCACCAGCGAGTCGGCGGGGGTGAGGGGCACCCCGGAGCGGTCCACCACCCGCAGGCCGAAGATCGCCTTCCCCAGGGAGCGGCCCCCGGTCGCCACTTCCCAGAGCACGTAGTAGGCGACCGGGACCACCGAAGCCACAACCACCAGGACGATCAGCGCCCCGCCGGCCGGCGCGGCGTTCAGGGTGTAGCCGGACACCGTGACCGCACCGGCCAGGAAGGCGAGGATGATCAGCAGGATGACCACGGTGTCCACCACCCCGGCCAGCCCCCGGGAGCCGATCCCGGCCACCGGCTGGGAGACGGTGACGCTCTCCGGGGTGCGGTACTCAAACCCTTGCAGCACAGCTGGCGGGCATCGTAGCGCCGGGGAGGGCCGACAGGGCCGGTGATCAGCCAGGAGGAGTTCCGCCGCCGAGGCACGCCCCGCTGGGAGGAGATGATCGGGCTCGCCCGCCGGCTGGGGGCGCGGCGCCTTGGAGGACGGTCGGCGGCGGAGGTGGACCGGCTCTCGTCCCTGGTCCAGAGGCTCAGCTCCGATCTGGCGCTGGCCCGGCGCGACTACCCGGGCTCCGACCTGGTCTCGGAGCTGGAGCGGCTGCTGGCCACCGCCCAGCCGGTGCTGTACCGCCGGCCGCCGGGAGGTCTCCGACGGCTGCCGGTCTTCTTCGCGGTCGGGCTGCCGCGGCTGTTCCGGGACCTCGGCGGATATGTGGCGGTGGCGGGAGGCTGCCTGGTGGCAGGCGTCGCGGCGGGATGGGCGGCGGTCGGGCTGAGACCTGACCTCACCGGGCTGCTGCCCGCCGGCTACCAGGCCAGCCTGGCAGCCCACCACCTGGGCAACCCCGCGGCCGTGGGTGGGCAACTGGGCTCCCAGCTCTCAGCGTTCATCATCCAGAACAACGTCCGGGTGGCGGCCCTCGCCTGCGTCCTGGGGTTGCTCCTAGGGGTGCCCACCGTAGCTCTCCTGTTGGCCAACGGCTTCCAGCTCGGGGTCCTGGCCGGCGCCAGCCACTCCGCCGGTCTCGACCTCCAGTTCTGGTCCCTCATCGTCCCCCATGGGGTCATCGAACTAACCGTCATCTGCACCGCCGCCGGGGCCGGGCTCCGTCTCGGGGACGCGGTGCTCCGTCCTGGCCTCCGCAGCCGGGAGGAGGCCCTCGCGCGCGCGGCCCGGCCGGCGGTGGAGCTGGCCATGGGCGCGGCCTGCCTCCTCGTTATCGCCGGCCTCATAGAGGGATTCGTCACCCCCTCGGCGCTCGCCGACCCCGCCAAGCTGGCGGTGGGGGCCGGGACCGGGCTGGCTCTCTACTCCTGGCTCCTGCTGGCCGGGAGGCGTCGAGCCCCGGCGAGGGCGATTTCGGGCAACTGCTAGGCTTGAGCCGTGGAGGTGGTCAAGATCAGGCCCCGGGGCTACTGCCACGGAGTGGTGGAGGCGATCCGGGCCCTGCGCCAGACCGCGGAGGCCCATCCCGGCGAGCCGGTGGCCATGCTGGGTCACCTGGTGCACAACGAGCACGTGACCCGGGAGTTCGCCGACCTCGGGGTCCGGCTGGTGGACGCCCCCTCGCGGCTGGAGGCGCTGGACCAGGTGGACAGCGGGACGGTGGTTCTCACCGCCCACGGCGTCTCCCCCGCGGTGCGAGAGCAGGCGCTGGCCAAGGGCCTCACCGTCGTGGATGCGACCTGCTCCGACGTGATCCGGACCCACGAGCTGGTCCGGGACCTGTGCCGGGAGGGATACACCGTGGTGTACATCGGTCGCCGGGGGCACCCCGAGCCCGAGGGGGTCCTGGGCGAGGCCCCGGATCAGATCCACCTGGTGGAGACTGTCGAGGACGTCGAACGGCTGGAGCCCGGACCCGGCCGGCTGGCGGTCACCACCCAGACCACCCTCTCGATGTGGGACACCAGCGCCATCATCGACCGCTTGCGGCAGCGGTTCCCGGGGATCGAGGTCCACAACGAGATCTGCCTCGCCACCCAGCAGCGGCAGCAGGCGGCGGTGGAGCAGGCCAGCTCCTGCGACCTCGTGGTGGTGGTGGGAAGCGCCCGGAGCAGCAACACCCAGCGGCTGGCCCAGGTCGTGAGGGAGCTGGCCAACCGGCCCGCGCACCTGGTGGACACCGCCGACGACCTCCGCCCAGAGTGGTTCCAGGGGGTGAGGCGGGTCGGAGTGACATCCGGCGCCTCCACCCCCTCCCAGATCACCCGCGAGGTGATCGCCCGGCTGGAGGAGATGCAGCCGGCGCCGGCGCCGGCGCCGGTGGCGGGCTAGATCAGATGGCCCCCCTGGCCTTGAGGTCCAGGTAGCGGTCGATAAGCGCCGGGCCCAGCCCGTCGGGGCCGCTGTCCACCGTAGGGACTCCCAGCGCCACCAGCCGGTCCAGCGCCAGCTGCCGCTCCTCCAGCAGGCGCAGGGCCGCGGCCCTCCGGTACACCGCCCGGGCACCTTCGGGGATCTCGGCCCGCTCGCGGTCCAGAACGGGGTCCCTCTGGGTGACCACCAGGGGAAGGTGGCGGGGCCTGAGCCGGCCTACTGCGGCCGCTAGCCGGGACGCCATGTCGGGATCCGAGAGGTCGGTGAAGCTCACCACCAGGGCGCGGGGCCCCTGCAGCCGGCGCAGCTCCACGGCGGCCAGCCCCCAGTCTGGATCCACCAGCTCGGGGCGGAGCCGGGCCAGCCCCTCCTGCAGGCGCCGGTAGTGGGCCCTGCCGGCCCGAGGAGGGACCACACCAGAGGGTGCCGAGGCCACCGCGAGGGCTCCCACCCGATCCCCCCTGGCGAGGGCCACCCAGGCCAGCAGGAGGGCCGAGGAGAGGGCCACATCCAACTTGCTGAGGGCCCCGTCGCCGGAAGCCATGAGTCGCCCACAGTCCATGACCAGCCAGATGGGACGCGACCGCTCGGGCTCGTACTGGCTGGTCATCGGGCGTCCCAGCCGGGCGGTGGCGCGCCAGTTCACCCGCCTGGGATCGTCCCCCACCGCATAGTCGCGAATGGCGGCGAACTCGGTCCCCTCCCCGTAGCGGTGCCAGCCCCTGCTCCCCAGGGGTTCGGACCCCGAGCGACGCGCCCGCCCCTCCCACCTCCCCACCGCGTGCAGCGCCGGGAGGACGGAGACCTCCTGGGAGAGGGGCAGAGCCCGCTGGCGGCGCCACAGGCCGAGAGGCCCGGGCGCTCTCAGCACCACCCGCCCGAATTGCAGCGCGCCCCTCCGGCGCGGGAGGCAGCGGTAGCGCGCGACCCCTTCCCCACCAGCCGGCACCAGCAGTTCCAGCACCTGCGGCACGGCTCCCAGGTCCGGCTCGGTCTCGTCCCGGCAGAGCACCCGGACCGCGCGGCGACCCTCGCAGCGGATGCGCAGCTCGACCGGGTTGGGCGCAGCCAGGGCCAGGGCGGGAGCCAGCTGCCGGTCGACCGTCCAGTGGCGGGGCGCCGCCAACCAGTCGAGGAACGACGCCACCGCCAGCCCCACCAGCCAGCCTCCGCCCAGGACCGTGAGGGGCCAGAGGGCAGTGCCGGCCAGAAGCAGGCCCACCCCGGCCAGCCCCAGCCCGAAGGCTCGCGGGGTCATGCTCAGCGGGGGACGGCCACTCGGGCCAGAACCCTCTCCACGGCCGCGCCCTCGTCCATCCCCTGCATCTCGGCCTCGGGGCGGAGCTGGAGCCGGTGGCGGAGCACCGGCATGCAGAGCTCCTTGACATCCTCGGGAGTGACGAACTGGCGGCCAGAGGCCGCCGCCCGGGCCTTGCCCAGCCGGACCAGGGCCACAGTCGCCCGGGAGCTGGCCCCGAAGGCGAGTTCGGGCGCCTCCCGGGATGCCGCCACGATGGAGCTTATGTAGGACCGAACCTCCTCGGAGCAGCCGACCCCGGCAACCTCCCGGCGCAACTCCAGGAGCACCTCCGGCCCGGCCGGGGGCGGGGCGGTGAGGATCTCCGCGAGCCGGTTGGCATCGAAGCCTTGGTCCACCCGGCGGGCCAGCTCCCGCTCGCCCTCCACCCCCAGCGAGGGCACCGCCACCTTGACCATGAAGCGGTCGAGCTCGGCCTCGGGGAGCGGGAAGGTGCCCTCCAGCTCGATGGGGTTCTGGGTCGCCAGGACCATGAAGCGGCTCCCGAGCGGGTGGGAGCGGCCGTCCAGGGTCACCTGGCGCTCCTCCATGGCCTCCAGGAGCGCCGCCTGGGTCTTGGCGGGGCTGCGGTTGATCTCGTCCGCCAGGAGTACGTCGGTGAACACCGGGCCGGGTCGGACCTCGAAACGAGCCAGCCGCTGGTCGTACACCACGCTGCCGACGATGTCGGCGGGAAGCAGGTCCGGGGTGAACTGGACCCGGCCGAAGTCGGCTCCGGTGAGGTGGGCCAGGGTGCGCGCCGTCAGGGTCTTGGCGGTGCCGGGAAGCCCTTCCAGGAGCACGTGCCCCCCCACCACCATGGTGAGAAGGCTGAGGCGCAGCGGGTCCATGGGCCCCACCAGGACGGCTGCCGCCGCCCGCTCGACCTCCGCGAAGACCTCCGCCGTCCTGGTCATCTCACCTCCGTCTCGCCGGCCCGGTCCCGGATAGCTCCAGCGCCGCCCGGGTGGCCCTCTCCGACAGCCCCACCAGTGTGGGGCCGTCCGTCCCCTCCTGGCAGGCGCGCTCCAGCGCCGTCAGCAGCTCCCGAGCGGGGCCGAGGCTGTACCAACCGGTCCCGGCCGGGGAGGTGGGGCCGGGGGCCATGGCACCCGCGAGCTCCGACCGGTAGCGCTGGGCGATCGCCCGCCGGTCCCCGGTCCGCGAGTACAGGGTGGCCACCGCCTCCAGGTGGTCCTCGGTCCCGCGGCGGGCGAGGAGCTGGGCCGCGGGCAGGGGACGGCCCAGGCGCCGCCCCGCGGACGCCAGGAACAAGAGGCAGAGGGCGGCCAGCACTAGGGCGGAGGCGCCCACGGTGGTGCCCCAGAGGAGGGCGGCGATGCCATCTCCCAACTGGTAGCCATGGTGGATCTCGTCGAAGAGCACAGGCCGACCAGGGGCGAGGCCCAGGGCCCGCGCGGCGAAGAGGCCGTCCTCGGCCCGCCTCAGTCCGAGGTTGGAGAGCGGGTACGCCGAGTCCAACACGATCGCCTCCCCCCTACCCAGGGGGGCCACCTCGGCGGCGGGGTGCGACTCGCCGCCCAGCAAGGGGAGCCAAAAAGGCGTCGAGGCGAGGTAGCCCGGCCCAGCCCCCATCTCGACTCGGAGCGGGGCGGTTCCCCCGAGGGGAAGCCGCTCCCTCCAGCCTCGCGCCCGCAGTTGGCCGGTAGCCGCAAGTCCCAGCCGGGAAAGGAGCGGGCCCACCACCTCGGTCGCGCCCCCCGCCAGGACCAGCCTCCCCCCGGAGCGGACGAAGGCCACGATGGCCCGGGCGGACGAGCGGGAGAACGTCACTGTCGGTTGGTACTCCACCAGGGTTGCACCCGCCCGCAGCGAGGCGGGGAGGTCGGAGCCGGTGAGCCGCTCCGGCCGAGTTCCCAGGCCCCCTGCGAGGTGGTAGAGCGCCCAGCTCCCCCCGGTCCCGGTGGACCAGCTGCTGGGGTTGGCGTTGTCGGGGGCGGGCGCCGGTGCCAGGGCGATCGCGGCCACCGCCCCGGCCACCACCAGCGCCAGGATCGCCAGGTAGGGGCGGAGCGGGGTGCGGGTCACGCCAGCATCCGAGCCGTCCGCCGGCAGGACCGGGTGAACTCCCGGCAGCCCGTGGGGTCGACCGGCTGGCCTCCGTACACGACTCGATCGAAGTCCGAAACGAGAGGCCGGAGGGTCTCCTGGAGCCCGGAGAGGGTGGCCGCGGCCCGGAGCAGCTCGGAGTTGGTCCAGCTGGGCTCGAAATGGAGGGCCGCCGAGGCGGTCCCCGCCGCCACCACCCCCTGGAACGCGGCCCGGACCGCCTCTCGGGGTCTGCCCTCCCGAGCCAGCTTGTCGCTGAGCTGGAAGAGGGCCTCCGGGGACGGGCCCCCGGCGGAGTTCTCGGGCTGCCGAGCCTGCGGGCTGCCGGGGGGCGCCAGCTGTCCCCGCGGTCGGCGCAGGACCAGGAGGGTCCCCACCGCCAGGGCGGCCAGCAGGAGGGAGCCGATAGCGATCCAGAGGTGGGGTCCCGCGGCGCGGAAGAGCGCACCGAGGAGGTGGAGCAGCGCCTGGCCCAGCTGGCCCAGAAGGGAGCTGCGACCGGGGTGGCGGGTGGAGAGCCCGCTGAGCTGGGGCTCCCGGTACAGCCGCGCCAGCTGGGCCTTGACCTGGACCGGGGACGGCTGGCCAGGGTTCCGGGCGATGGGACTCACCGCAGGCCCCCTCCGCGCCGACCCGCGCTCATCCCTCCGGACCGACCTCCAGCACCTGGTGCGCCAGGAGCTCGAGGTCGAAGGCCTCCTTGCGCACCCGAAGGTCGAAGTAGAAGAGGGTGAGGCCGGTGGCGAGGATGGGCGCCTCCAGCAGCGCCACCACCAGCTGGCCCACGTCCCGGACCGCCAGCCCCAGCGGGCTGCTGACCCCGAAGGGGACCGAGAGCGCTCCCACCAGGGTCCCCAGCACGATGCCGATGAGTGCCTCGACGAGGACCAGGGAGAGGATCACCCCGAACGCCCGGCCCACATGCTGGGAGGTGAGCTCCCAACTCCGCCTGATCGCGGCCCGGGGGGAAATTGCCTCCAGAACCAGCGCCGGGGTGGCGATCGAGAGGCGGGCGTAGGCGATGAGTCCGGCCACCAGGGCCGCCAGCCCGACCAGCACCGAGAGGAGCACTCCGACCGCCTTCAGGACCGCTGCCAGGACCGCGACCACCAGGAAGAGCACCACCACGGCTCCCAGCACCAGTCCCAGGATGATCAGCCCGAGCAGGACCAGCTGAGCCCAGCGCCGGACCGCGAAGCGGTAGCAGGCGGTGGGGCTGGCCACCCGCCCCAGGAAACGATCGGCCACCGCCTTGGTGAAGGCGGCGGTCTGGAGCGGCACCACCACCGCCGCGGTCAGCACCAGCAGCACCACCAGGACCACCCCGGTCCCGACCAGGAAGTGGATCTCACTGTGCAGCTGAGCCGAGGTCAGCCGCTCCCCGGCGGTGAGCTTGGGCGCGGCCGCCGGGCCGGCGAAAAGGGTCAGCAGGAAGCTCACCACCTGGAAGGGCACCTGGACCACCGCGATCACCGCCAGGAACAGGAGGAAGTTGCGCCGGTAGAGGGTGAAAACGGTGTCCAGCAGCTCGGTGACCCGCAGGGGCCGCAGCCGGACCTCGGGCGGGGCGGACTGCATCGCCTGCAGCCTACACGAAGTAGGCCGCGGCGCTGCTATCGTCGCCGGGGTGGAGCCCCCCGCCCAACCGCCGATTCGGGCCGAGCTGGTCGACAGCCGCAGAGCGCGTCCCCGGGCTGCGGGAGCGGTGCTGGTGGCCGCGCTTCCGCTGCTGGCCCGGCTCGCCGTCTGGTGGCTCTCCCGTCCCCGGGCGGAGTCCGGCCCGGATCGGGGAGCGTCGGCTTCCCAGGTCGAGCGCACCGAGATGTGGGTCACCAGACGCTGGCCCGGCAGATGGAAACTGCGCGTCGTGAGCACCAGGTGGATGGTGGCCCCACCGCCTCCACGGACGGGCCGGGCAGCGCCGACCTGGCTCCGCCTCATGGCCCGCAGCCGGCCCCGGCCCGCCGGCGGGGCGGGCTCCGACCTCCTCGGGCTGCCGGCGCCCACCGGGGCCGACGAGAGACTCGGCTGAACCCCGGCGCCCCGGGTCACAGCGGCTGACGGTCTCCCGGGATGCCGTCGCCAGCCCGTCACCGCCCTTGCGGCGGGACGCGATGGCTGTTAGGATCGCGGCGAGACAAACTTGCTCTCGTCCCTCCCCATGTCTCGACCACTGAAATCGCGGCTGTTGCGCCTGACCGCCCAACTGGGTCTCTTCAGTACGCTGGTGCTGGGCGCGGCGGCGCTGGTGGCCAGGCCGGCGGGGGCCAGCAACCTCGGGGCCCAGATCGCCCAGCTCCAAGCCCAGGAGAGCGCCCTGCGCGGCCAGCTGGCCGGCATCCAAGGGCAGGCCTCCTCGGCAGCTCAGCAGGCCGCGACCACCCAGCAGCAGGTGGCCTCGGCCCAGGCCAGGCTCGCCCAGGGGCAGGCTGAGCTGGCCCAGGCGAACGCCGCCCTGGCCCAGACCAACGACCGGATCGGGCAGACCCAGGCCCAGATCGTCCTGGACCGCAACCAGCTGGCCCAGCTGGTGCGGGAGATGTACCAGCACGGCAACGCCAACAATCTCTCGACGGCCATCGCCGACAGCTCTGGAGTTACCCAGTTCTTCGACACCACCCTGCAGCTCCAGACCGTGGGACAGCAGTTCAGCTCCCTCACAGAGGAGCTCACCAGCGAAGAGGCCCAGCTCCGGACACTCCAGGCGGGTCAGCAGGCGCAGCAGCAGAAGGTGACGACCCTGGTGGTCTCCTTCCAGGCGGCCGCCAACCAGCTCCAGGCCCAGGAGCTCAGCTTCCAGACCCAGGCCAGCTCGCTCTCCGGGCAGGCCGGGCAGATCGCCTCCCAGATCCAGCAGATCGCCTCCCAGATCCAGACGCTCCAGGCGGAGGAGGCGGCGATCAACTCCTATGGCGGCCCCTCCAGCGCCGAGGAGGGAACCATCCTCAGGGCCTTCCCGGCCCCGGCCCCGGCCTACCCCGACGGGTACCCCTGGGGTCAGTGCACCTGGTTCGTGGCCGGACAGACCAACGTGCCCTGGCAGCCCCGGGGCAACGCGGACCAGTGGGTCCAGGCGGACTACTCCATGGGCACCCCCTACCAGGTGGGCTCCACCCCCCGGGTGGACTCCATGGTGGTCTTCGACCCCGGGGGGATCTACGACTACCTCTACGGGCACGTCGCCTGGGTGGTGGCGGTGCTGGGCCCCACGACCTTCGTGGTGGAGGAGGACAACTTCTACGGCTCCGGGCTGGCGGACCAGCGCGAGATCTACACCCTGCAGGGAGTCGAAGGTTTCATCTACGGTTAGCGGGTGACTGCCTCCCCAACCTCGCTCGCCCAACTCCCGGGACGGCCCCTGGTCATCTACCACGGTGACTGCCCCGACGGGTTCGGCGCCGCCTTCGCCGCTTGGAAGGCGCTGGGGGACGGCGCGGACTACCGCGGGGTGAGCCACGGAGAGCCGCCGCCGGCGGTGGACGGGCGGCGAGTCCTGATCTGTGACTTCGCGTATGACCGCGAGACCACCATCGCCCTGGCGGGTCGGGCGGCGGAGCTCACCGTCCTCGACCACCACGTCTCCGCCCAGTCCGAGCTCGGAGACCTCCCCTTCTGCCACTTCGACATGCGACGCAGCGGCGCGATGATGGCCTGGGACCACTTCCACCAGGAGCCCGCCCCCGAACTGCTCCGCTACGTTCAGGACCGGGACCTCTGGCGCAACGAGCTGCCCGAGTCCGAGGAGGTCTCGGCCGCCCTCAGGGCCCGGGACTTCGACTTCCAGATCTGGGATCAGCTGGACGTGGGGCAGCTGCGGGCCGAGGGCCGGGCGCTGCTGGCCTACCAAAGGCGCACCGTGGAGCGGGTGGCGGCCCACGCCAGCCCGGTGGAGATCGCGGGGGTGAAGGTGCCGGCGGTGAACAGCCCGGTGCTGCAGAGCGAACTGGGGGACCGGCTGGCCCAGGGGCAGCCGTTCGCCGCGGTGTGGTGGCAGGGTGCCGGCGAGGTGGCGCGCTGGTCGCTGCGCTCGACCCCGGAGGGCATGGACGTGAGCGAGATCGCCTCCCGCTACGGAGGGGGGGGGCACCGGACTGCCGCGGGCTTCAAGGGCGAGCCCCCGCGCGGAGGCCGGGTGCCGGTGCCCGAGCCGCGCTGAGGGCGCTCAGGCGCCCCCGGTGAGCTGCTCCCGGACATAGGCGTTCCCGGGAATCCAACTTCGCGGCTGGGCCCGCCGAACCTCCTCCAGCGCAGACCCCAGGCGGCCCAGCTCACCGAGCTCAAGGACCCGAATGGCCGGCGACAGCGCCGCGGCCCGCGTGGCGTTGGCGAGCTGCTCCAACCCCCTCAACGTTTCCGAGAGAGCAGGGATGACCACCGCCCGCCGACCGAGGGCGAGGAGCTCGGCCATCGAGCTGCGCCCGGCCCGGGCCACGGCGAGGTCAGCGGCCAGCAGGTGACGGGCATACCCGGCGCGGTCCCTGCCCGGCAGCAGGTGGGGGTGTCGCTGAGGATCGACCTCCTCCCCTGGGAACACCCGGCAGCTCTGGAGCTCCCCCGCCCCCACGGCGGCCTCCAGCCGGTCGAGGATCTGACGGTTGGACTCCTCCAGCCGGCGGTCGCCGCGGCTTCCCCCCCCGAGCACCGCCACCGGCGGTCCGGCCGCAGTCGCTGGAGCCGCCAGCAGCTCGGGCCGCACCAGCGTCGGCAGCCGGAGCACCGGGATGGATCCCAGCCGCTCCAGCCTCACCCCGCGGCGGAGCTCACCCACCAGGACCAGGTCGGCTGCGGAGTGCAGTTCGGCGGCCAGGAGCCGGGCCCCACCGGTGTGCCCGGGGCTGCTCAGGTCGTGGAGGTTGGCCATCGCCAGCAGCTGGCCCGGGAAGGCGCGGCGCAGGAGCGGGAGGAGCAGCGGGTATCCGTGCACCACCAGGGCGGCCGGCTGGGCACGCCTCAGCGCGGAGAGAAGGCGCTGGAGGTCGCGGGAGTCGATCACGGCCTGCTGCGGGTCCGGTCCGCCCACCATCGTGAACTCGCCGACCGGGCCTTGGAACATCCGGCGGGCGATGGGAGCCGCCTCGGGGGAGGTCAGGAGGCGGAGCTGGGCCCCGGCGGCCCCCAGCAAGCCCATGAGCGCCAGCGCCTCGGTGAGCCGCCCCAGACCGGGACGCGCCCGCACCAGGACCCAGACCTGCCCGCCTCTCAGCCGAGACCAGATGGCGGCCAGATCGCGGTCCGGGCCCGGGGCCGGGGGCACCTGGGACTGGGTCCCTTCAGGGAAGGAGGTCGGCGGTCACCGGCTGCCCTGGGGTGACCTCAAGCGACCTCCCCACCCCGATCCCGTCCAGGGGGTCCAGGTCGAGAAGGAAGGAACGGCACCGGTCCCGCTCGTCCACCTCCCCGAGGGCGGCGGCACAAACCATCAGCAGGTGGAGGGAGCGGAGAAATCCGCGGTTGGTCTCGTCCTCCCACCTCACCTCCCCACTTCCGCCCCATCCGTGCCGGCGGAGCCGGTCCAGCCCCCGGTGATAGCCGACCCGGGCGCAGGCGTACCCCAGGACCGGGTCTCCCCCGAGGTACTCGGCCTGGCCCAACCGTGCCCACGCGTCCAGAGAGTCGGGGTGCCGGGCACAGACCGCCCTGAGCGCCAAGAGGCCACCGGGCGGATCTCCGCCCAGCGCCAGCCCCAGCTCCCGTACCGCCTCCGCGCTCTCCGCGGGCAGCACCGTGCGCCGGCCGGCCGCGATCTGGTGCCCGTGGGCGGCCACCGGGACGGCGCCGAGGGGACGGGGAATGTCGGCCATCTGCTGCTGCCCTCTGGGGAGCTGGTACCCCGTAGCGGATTCGAACCGCTGATCTCCGCCTTGAGAGGGCGGTGTCCTGGGCCACTAGACGAACGGGGCAGCGGTCGCTCGATCGCTAGTCTAAGCTCCCGGCGGGGGCCACGGGCCCGGCCGCGGCCCCCCAGATGACCAAGGCGGATTCCACCAGGGCCGCGTGGCTCTGCACCTGGGGGTAGTTCCCGAGCATCCGCCGAGTTGCCGGGTCGGCCACCTCCGAGAGCTGGCCGGAGGGGCCCGCGAGGCGGACCAGAGAGCGGAAGCGGCCCAGGGCCGCCGCCCGGCGGCCGCAGACCGCCTCCGCCGCCGCGGCCCAGAAGGACGGAAAGATGAACGGCAGACAGGGATAGGGGATCGCGTCCCGCTCCGGCCGGTGGCGCGCGACCAGCGGGAAGGTGTCCAGCTGGCCGAGCACGTGGTCCAGGGTGGCCAGCCGGCGCCGCCCCGCAGGGAGGGGGTAGCCCACCAGGTAGGCGGCAAGGGTCGCGGAGTCGGCGGATCCCTCGCCGAAGGCCATGGTCAGCTCGCCTGACGGCCCCGTGCCACGGACGGCCACGGCCTCCTCCAGCTCCCTGCGAGCTGCCGCCCAGCGGGCGGCTCCCGCGGCCTCGATCCGGCCCCGGCGGGCGAGGTCCAGGGCCCGGTCCAGTGCCACCCAGGCCAGGACCTTGCTGTGCAGGTAGTGGCGGCGCCGGCCGCGCACCTCCCAGATGCCGTGGTCAGGCTGGCCCCAACCCAGAGCCGCCGCGTCCGCCAGCCGGGGGATCTGCTCCAGCAGCTGGGGAGGGCATCCGCCGGCGCCGTCCAGCAGGTGGGCGAAGCGGCAGACCTCGCCGAGCGTGTCCACCTGGGCCTGCTGGGCCGCCCCGTTGCCCACCCTCACCAGCGCTCCCAGGTACCCCCGCAGGTGGGGGAGGGATCGCTCGGGAGGAAGTGGCCCACCGTCCAACCGCCGCACCGGTTGGGTTCCCTGGCGCAAGAGCTCCCCCAGCCCCCGGGCCAGGTGGCGCGCCCCCTCGAGGTCTCCCCCCAGGGCCAGGGCCGCCCCGGCGTCGGCGTTGTCGCGCAACCAGGCGTAGCGGTAATCCCAGGCGCGCGGGCTCCCCGGCCATTGGGGGATCGAGGTCACCGGAGACGCCACCAGCAGCCCGGTCCCCCGGTGCTGGAGGGCGTGCAGCTGCTCAAGGGAGGCCGACACCGCCTCCCGGGCCCAGCTGGGGGCGTGGGCGAGCCGGCGGCGGGCAGAGGGGAGCACCGCCCGCTGCCAGGCTGCCGCCTCCTCGAGAAGGGAGGGAACGGGGTCCCTCGGTGCCGGGCCCGGGTCCGCGCCCAGGCGCAGGGTCACGACGAGACCCTCCGCGGGGACCGGGATCGGCGATCCGGGGCCGGAGCCGGCCGGCTGGATGTCCAGGCGCAGCGGCCCACCGGGGCCGGAGGGCCAGGGGCCGGAGGGCAGGAACGCCCCGAAAGGTGACGGGCTCCAGCCGGCCCCGGCCGAGGGGTCCTGGAGCTCCAGGACCGCCTCCAGCCCGGGCTCGCCGTAGAGGTGCCAGTGCACGGCGGGCCCTCCCGGCCCGCCCCCGGCCACGGCCACCTCGAGGCGGGCCCTCTCCCCCCACCTCGCCACCATCACCCTGCCTGGCGCCAGCCAGCGGACCTCGGGGGCTCCTCGGAGGCGGGGGCGGATGGCGACGGAAACTCCCCCAGGGTCCAGGAGTCGGGCCAGGCGCAGGGGTCCGTCAAAGCCCGGGGGGCTCCAGAACCAGCACCTGCCCCACCGGTCGAGGAGCGCCGCTCCCAGGCCGTCCGAGAGGCAGAAGAGGGAACGCAGCGCGGGGTCCGAGGGGGGACGCACCCGCTGAGGGTATCGGCGCCCGCCGGGGCGGCGCGGGAGCTCCCGGCGGCCGTCCGTCAGCTGGGCATCTGCTGGAGCTCGTATCCGATCGCCGCGATCTTGCTGGCCCAGAGGGGGTCGGAGGCGTAGTCGACGTTCATCCCGGCGGGGGTGGGCCCGTTGTAGTACTTCCCTGTGGCCACGGTCCCCGGCTGCCCCGGGTAGTTGGGGACCTGGGAGCCGGGCGGGGTGAGGTAGTAGACGGAGACGTACCAGGAGACGAAGGAGATGCAGGCCTGGTCAGAGGGGAAGGTGGCCCCATCGCCGAAGGGGTTGGCGTCGTAGGCCTCGAAGCCGAAGAGGTTGTGCTTCTGCAGATACAGCGGCGAGGTCCCGAACCCGGTCTCCAGAACCGCGTCCGCGACCAGGTAGATGGCCGACACGTGATTGGTGGCCTCCGCCTGGAGGAAGTAACTGGAGTCCGCCGCCAACGGCGTGCCTTGGAGGAACGCCTGGATCTGCTGGAGGGTGATCCCGCTGGGCAGGGTCAGGTTGGTGGTCGTGGAGAAGGGTCCGGAGGCCGGGGCGGGGTTCGGCGCCGGGGTGGGTGTCGGGGTCGGAGGCTGGGTGGGCGCGGGGGGTGGGGGTGGCGTCGCCGGAGCGCTGGGCCGGGGCGTCGCGGTGGCCGGGGCCGT
>JAJZGN010000145.1 GCA_021798435.1 bacterium
GGGGGTCGAGCAGGGCCCGCACCTCCCGGGCCAGGTCCCGGCTGCCATGGGAGCCGGGCAGCGGCGCGGATCCTCCGAACCCCGGGAGGTCGGGGATGACGAGGGTCCGGATTCGGCTCAGCCTCTCCACCCAGCTCTCGAAGTTCTCCGCCGAGCCGATGAAGCCGTGGCAAAGGACGAGGGCGGGGCCGGTGCCGGCGGTCACGTAGCGGAGCGGCCCCTGGGGTCGATCCAGGAGGTGCTCCTCCCAGCCGGCGGCGGCGGCCGCGGGCAGCGGGTCCATCACGCCGGGACGCTACTCATTGGGCCAGGACGGGAGCGGGCAGCGCACCGGCCGGTCCTGGCGGTATCCCAGGGCATACTCCGCCGCCAGCTGGGTCTGGACCTCCCTGGTCCCCTCGTAGATGAGGGTGGCCCGGCTGTTCCGCAGGTAGCGGGCCGCCGGGCTCTCCTCGCTGAAGCCGGTCGCGCCCTGGATCTGCAGCGCGTCGTCGGCACAGCGATTGGCCCGCTCCGAGTTGACCCACTTGGCCAGAGCCGACTCCCGCGAGCTGCGCAACCCCCGGTTCTTGGCCCAACCTGCCCGGATCCAGAGCAGCCGGGCGATGTCGTAGTCGCGGGCCATCTGAGCCACCATCTGCTGGACCAGCTGGAAGCGCCCAATCTCCTGTCCCTGCACCTTTCGCTGCTGGGCGTAGGCGACGCTCATGTCCAGGCAGGCCCGGATGGTCCCGGCGGCCCCGCTGGCGACGCAGTAGCGGCCGCTGTCCAGGCAGGACATGGCGACCTTGAAGCCCTCCCCCTCCTCCCCGATGCGGTTCTCCGCCGCCACCAGGGCGTCGTCAAGGTACACGATGGCGGTGTCACTGGCGCGGAGGCCGTACTTGTTGTGGATGGGCTCGGTGCGCAGCCCCGCCCCGGCGGCGGCCCGCTCCACCGCGAACGCTGTGATCCCTCGGGGCCCCAGCTCAGGGTCCACGGTGGCGAAGACCAGGATCAGGTCGGCCTGGTCCCCCATCGAGATCCAGACTTTCTGCCCCCGGAGCCGGTAGAGGTCCCCCTCCCGGTGGGCCCGGGTGCGCAGCGCCCGGACATCGCTGCCGGCGTCCGGCTCGGTCAACCCGAAGCAGCCCTGCCACCGACCCTCAGCTAGCGGGCGGAGCAGCCGCTGCCGCTGCTCCTCACTGCCCCACTGGTACACCCCGGTGATGCACAGGCCCGCGTGCACCGAGAGGGCGGTGCGGCAGGAGGCGTCCACATACTCCAGCTCCTCGCAGGCCAGCCCGAGGGCGATCCAGTCCAAGCCGGCCCCGCCGTACCGCTGGGGAATGGACACCCCGGGCAGCCCGATGGAGCTCAGCTTGGCGAAGAGCTCGGGGTCAGGTTCGGCGTCACGGTCGCGCCGCGCCACCTCCGGGGCCAGCTCCCGGGCAGCGAAGTCCCGAAGCATCTGCTGGAACTGCATCTGCTCCGGGCTGAGCTCCAGGTCGACCACCGATCAGCCCTGCCCGGTGTCGATCTGGGCCCGCTGCAGCCGGCCGGAGTAGTCGATGTAGACGGTCTTCCACTCGGTGAACTCGTCCAGAGCGGTGGTCCCCGCCTCCCGGTGACCGTTGCCGGTGCCCTTCACCCCGCCGAACGGAAGCTGGATCTCCGCGCCGATGGTGGGGGCGTTGACGTAGACGATCCCCGACTCCAATCGGTCCACCGCCCAGAAGGCTCGAGAGAGGTCGCGGGTGTAGACCGCCAGCGAGAGACCGTACCGGGTGCCATTGGCCACGCGCACGGCGTCCGCTAGGTCCTCGGCGGGAAGAACCGCGACCGTGGGCCCGAAGATCTCCTCCTGGGCGATGCGCATCTCCGGACGGACGTCGGTGAAGACCGTGGGCCGGTAGAAGTTGCCCAGGCTCAGATCGCCCTCCTCGGCAACCTCGCCCCCGGTGAGCAGCCGCGCCGACTCCTGCTTGCCGACCTCGGTGTAGGAGTGGATCCGCCGCAGCTGCTTGGAGTTGATGACCGGGCCCACGTCGGTGGCCGGGTCCAGCCCATCGCCCAGGCGGAGCCTCTCTACCCGATTTATCAGCCGCTCCTGGAAGTCACCCAAAACCTGCCGGTCGACGATCAGGCGGGAGGTGGCGGTGCAGCGCTGGCCGGCGGTTCCGAAGCCGCCCCAGAGGGCCCCGTCCACCGCCAGCTCCAGGTCGGCGTCGGCTGCCACCAGCATGGCGTTCTTGCCCCCCAGCTCCAGGGACACCCGCTTGCCCAGCCTGCCGCAGGTGGAGGCGATCTGGTTCCCCACCTCCATGGAGCCGGTGAAGGAGATGGCCCGCACCCGGGGATGAGCCACCAGCGCCGCGCCGGCCTCGTCGCCCAGCCCAGTGACCAGGCTCAGCACCCCGGCGGGGAGACCGGCCTCGACCAGGATCTCGGCCAGACGGATGGCCACCAGGGGGGTGTCCTCGGCCGGCTTGAGCACCACCGCGTTGCCCGCCAGCAGCGCCGGCATCAGCTTCCAGCAGGGGATGGCCATGGGGAAGTTCCAGGGGGTGATGCAGCCGACCACCCCGATCGGCACCCGCTCGGCAAAGCAGCGCTTGTCCCGGAGCTCGCTCGGGACCACCTCCCCGACCGGCATCCGTCCCTGGCCGGCCATGTACTTGGCCATGTCGATGCCTTCCTGGACGTCACCCAGCGCCTCGGTGAGAACCTTCCCCATCTCCCTGGTCATCAGCCGGCCCAGCTCCTCCTTGCGCTCCTCGAGGAGGCGGCCGGCCCGCGCCAGGACCTCGGCCCGGAGCGGCATCGGGGTGCGCTGCCAGCCCGGCTGGGCCGCCACCGCCGCCGAGACGGCGTCCTCGATGTCCAGGGCGGAGCTGCGCGCGAAGTGACCCAGAATCTCGCTCCGCCGAGCCGGGTTGAGGGAGTCGAAGGTGTCGCCGCCCCGGGCGGCCCGCCACTCCCCCCCGATGAGGTTGCCGTAGGTCCTGGCCTCAAGGGCCGAGGATTGCTCCATCACCTGACCTCCACGCCGGCGATCGCCGACTCCATCACCTCCAGCGCCTCCGCCAGCTCCCCGTCGGAGAGGGTGAGCGGGGGGATCAGCCGGATCACGTTGTCATCCAGCCCGCAGGAGAGGAGCAGCACCCCCCGACGCAGGCAGGTGGCCCGGATCTCCTCCACCCTCTCGGCGTCCGGGAGCCCGGCGGAATCCAAGAACTCCAGGCCGATCATGAGTCCCCTTCCCCTGACATCGCTGGGCCCCCCGACCTTCTGCCGCCAGCCCCGGGCGGCCACCTGGATGCGGTCCCCGAGCTCCGCGGCCCGGTCGCGCAGGCCCTCCTTCTCGATCACGTCCAGGGTGGCTATGGCCGCCGCGCAGGAGATCGGATTGCCGCCGAAGGTGGTGCCATGGGCGCCTGCCGGCCAGCGGTCCATGAGCTGCCGGCTCGCCACGATCGCCCCCAGCGGGAGCCCGCTGGCCAGCGCCTTGGCCAGAAGGAGGATGTCCGGGACAACCCCGTCGTGGTCGAGCGCCAGCCACTTGCCGGTGCGTGCGACCCCGCTCTGGACCTCGTCGGCGATGAGGAGGATCTGGTGGCGGTCGCAGATGCGCCGCAGGGTGGCCAGGAAGTCCTTGGGGGGCACCACGTACCCACCCTCGCCCTGGATCGGCTCCACCAGGATGGCGGCCACCTCCTCGGCCGGGATGATGCGCTGGAAGAGCCTCTCCAGCTCCTCACCGCCGGCGATCGGGCAGGGCTCCGCCGGGGAGTGGCGGCACTCCCGGAAGCAGTACGGATAGGGGGTTATGTAGACATCCGGGAGCAGGGGGCCGTACCCCTCGCGGTAGTGGGCCTTGCTGGTGGTCACGCTGGCGGCCCCGAAGGTCCTTCCATGGAAGCCTCCCCGGAAGGCCACGATCCCCCGCCTTCCAGTGGTGCGCCGGGCCAGCTTCATGGCGCCGTCCACCACCTCGGCCCCGGAATTGGCGAAAAACACCGTGTCCAACCGGTCCGGGCAGATCCTGGCCACCCGCTCGGCGGCCTCGGTGAGCCGCACGTGCTGGGTCACGACCGAGGTATGCCAGTAGCTGTCCACCTGGCGGTGGACGGCCTCGGCGACCGCGGGGTGGCGGTGCCCGAGGGAGGTGACCCCGATCCCGGAGCCGAAGTCCAAATACCTGCGCCCATCGACATCCACCAGGTAGGACCCCTGGGCGTCCCGGAGCACGATGTCGGTGTAGCGGGAATACACCCCGGCCACGGCCCGGTGGTCGCGCTGGTGCCAGTCCTGGGACAGCTGGCTGACTTGTCCGTCAGCGGAGCTGGATGTGGTGTTCGCCATTTCTTAGCCCTCCTCGGCCTTCCGGCCGCCAATCCACCGGAGATCCGGACTCCCGGGACAAGCCGGGGGTCAGCGCCGGGTCCGGGGTGGGGGCAGGCCGCTGGCGCTCCACCAGCGGCCCATGTGACCGGCGTCCATGGTTGGCAACGGTAGCGACTCAGGCGGGCTGGGTGAGGGCGAGCATCAGCGCCGCCAGCACCACGAAGCCCAGCGAGGGCAGGGCGGGAGGCTCGGAACGGGTCCGCGAGGCGACCCCGGACAGCCCGTACCACCCGACCAGCAGGGCTGCGGGCAGCACGGCGCCAGCGGCCCTCGCCCGGAGGGCGAGCACGGCGGACGCTCCCACCAGCAGGGCCAGCGCCAGGGCCACAAGGGCCGCCTCCTCCCATCCCCGGCCCGCCATCCGCAGCAGCCGCCAGCCCGGGGCCCAGGTGCCTCCCGCCACCCCCAGCGCGACGAGCCAGGGGGCTACCCCGGGGCCCAGAGAGCCCACCAAGAGGGGTGCGGGGATGCTGACGAGAACCAGTGACAGGGCGGTCGGACCCCACGTCGGACCCTCGCCGCGGGAACCGGCGGCGTCCAGCCAGGCTCCGAGGCCGAGGACCACGACCAGCCAGCCGGCGATCAAGCCCACCAACACCGGCCCTGGACTGGTGGTCAGAAGGACCACAGCACCGGTGAGCGCCGTGAGCGGCACCGCGGCGACCTCCAGCAGCCTCGGCGAGAGCCAGAAGCGGGCACCAGCCCGAGCCCGGCTGGGTAGGAACGACCGCAGCCCCAGCACATAGGTGGCGGCCGCGGCGAGCGCCAGGAGGTAGCCCCAGATCGGGGCC
>JAJZGN010000009.1 GCA_021798435.1 bacterium
ATCGAAGCCAGACCCGCCGCCGCCAACCAAAGCCCGGGCCGGCCCCCGAGCGCCCGGCCCGGTGCCGAGCCGGAGAGTGAAGTCGCCCTGTCCGATCTCACGATCTCAAGGATACGGTCGACCCCCGTCGGACGCGGCTTGGGCGCGGTCGGCGTGGCCCAGATCCCCGGTCGCTGTGGGGGGGACCCGGATCAGCCACCCGGCCTGGGGCGCTCCAGATGCGCTGCCCGGGCCCGTCGCCCCTGGGCTCAGAATGACTGTGGCGGTCGTGATGCGATCCGGCCGGGAGGTGGCCGGGTCGACGCCGAGGAGGTGAAGAAGTGGTGGTCTGCGTGCCGGTCACGGGGGATGGCGCTGTCGACCACAGCTGGGGACGGGCCCGGCGGGTGGCGGTGGCGGAGGTGACCGGCGGGAGACTCGCCTCCTGGGCGGAGTTCGATGTGGGCTGGGACACGCTCAACGACCCAGGGAGCGAAGGAGGGCACCACGCGCGGTTGGCACGGTTCCTCCTCGACCACCGGGTGGAGGCGGTGGTCGCCGGCCATATTGGGGGCCCGATGGAGCACATGCTGGGAAAGATGGGCCTCAGGGTGGTGCTGGGCGCCTCCGGGGACGCTCGAGAGGCCGCCCGAGCGTCGGGGGGCCAGACGCCGGAGTGATCTCCCCAGAGATGGTCAGGGTGCCGGCGTCACTCGGGGAAGGTATCCAACGGTGCGGCTGACCAGCCGCCGGTCCGCCAGCGCATCGCAGCTGGCGCACCGGTACCGCCGGGGGCTCTCAGCGGAGACCTGGTTCGCCCCGCCCAGCTCGGCCCGGCAATTTGGCGCCTCCTAAGGTGAACCGGGCCACCACCACGCCCATCACCGGCATGGTGCCTGCCCGCCGGCGGGCTGACCCCGCGCTCACCTCCCCGGAGATCGTCCAGAAAGCGGCAAGGGCACGGGAGCTACCTGATCACTCTCGATCTCCATCACCACCTAGGTGGCGACCTGCAGGCCGAAGTGGCCGCACCCGAGACCCCGGGGCTTTGTGAGGAGCGCGTAAGCAGCGGTTCGGCCGAGCGGACTGGGCGCGGCCGCGGCGAAGTCGATTGGTGGCTCCGGAGCACGGATTCGAACCGTGAACCTTGCGGTTAACAGCCGCCTGCTCTACCGTTGAGCTACTCCGGAACGATCGCCGCTACAGTTTAGTCTGGCCGTCCCGGACGGCTGCCGCCGGGGCCGTCTCCTCCCACCGGTGAGAGCCCCTTCGGCCAGCAACGCCCCGGTGAGGGAGAAAAGGCATGGGCCAGCGACGGCAGCGCGCGCCGGGATCCGAGGCGGCACTCGACTTCTTCCGGCGCGTCTTGGAGCCGGGGTTGGATCTGCCCCTGGCGGCCAAGGACTTCCAGGTTGCCCCCGATGGACGTCGAGCCCTCTGGACAGCCGACACCCGGCTCCAGCTGGCGGGTAGGACGGGGTCCCGAATCTATCTCACCGACCTGGACGACCGGACCTCCCGGCCGCTTCTGGCCGACCCGCTCCCCGGGCAGCATGGTGGGCGCTGGAGCCCGGCCGGGGATCGCGTCAGCTTCATCGCCACCCTCAGCTCGGGCCAGCCCGGGGTCCATGTGGTTGACCCCAACCTCCCGAGTCGGTCGTTCGAGGTCGTGGTCCTCTCCGGCTTTGTGCCGGAGGCGCTGGAGTGGGCTTCGGACGGAAGGATCCTCGTGCTGGCGGCGGAGGAGGGGGCGGAGATGGGCGTGACCTCGGGGTCGGGCCAGCTCCCGGTGGCCGGAGACTCCGATGCCGCGGAGTCCTGGTGGCCGGAGGTGCGGTGCGGAGGCGTGCGCGGCTGGCGCACCGTTTTCGCCCTTTCACCCGAGAGCTGGATCCCGGCGCGGCTCCTGCCCGAGGGCAGCAACGTGTGGGAGTTCGCGGCGACCGGCGACCTCCTGCTGGCGGTGGTGTCCGACCGTCCCACCGAGGGCGACTGGACCCACTCTCGTCTGGAACTGCTGGACCTCAAGGGCGGCGAGCGCCGCGTGGTCCATCGTCCCCGGCGCCAGCTTACGTCCCCCGTGATCTCCCCGGACGGATCACGGCTGGCGGTGGTGGAGGGTCTGGCCAGCGACCGCGGTATCGTCTACGGGGACATCCTGGAGTTCGTGACGAGCGGGGGACCGGGCCGCATCCTCCCCTGCGCTGACGCTGACGTCTCCTACCTCCGATTCCGCGACCGGTCCCACCTCCTCGCCGCCGGAGTGCGCCGCCAGGAGACCGTGGTGGCCGAGCTGGACCTGAACCTTGGGGCTGTGGAGGTCCATTTGCAGGACCTTGTCACCACCTCGGGCCCGTTCACTCCCGCCGCCGCCCCTCACCCCCAGGGCGGGGCGCTGCTGGCCCTGGAGTCCTGGGGTTCCCCGCCGATCCTGGCCCGGGTGGATCAGGGCCGGGCATCGGAGATCGTCTCCCTCTCCCATCCAGGATTCGAGTGGCTGAAGGGCCAGATCGGGACCATCCGGGAGATCTCCTGGCCCGCCCCGGACGGGCTGGAGATCTCCGGCCTGCTGGTCGAGCCGCGGCAGGGATCCGGACCCTACCCCACGGTCCTCACCGTCCACGGAGGCCCGGTGGGCCGCTGGGAGTCGGAGTGGCCTGGCAGGGGCCTCCTCCACTACGCCTATCTCTCCGCCCGCGGCTATGCCCTCTTCATGCCCAACCCGAGGGGCAGCTGCGGGCGCGGCCAGGACTTCCTGGAGCTGGAGGTTGGCGACTATGGCGGGGCTGAGGTCCAAGACCACCTCTCCGGCCTGGATCACCTGGTCGCCGAGGGCGTCGCCGACCCCCGACGTCTGGGCGTCCTGGGGGTGAGCCACGGTGGCTACATGGCCTGCTGGATAACCACCAGGACGGACCGCTTCGCCGCGGCGGTCGCGGGATCCCCGGTCACCGACTGGTACAGCCAGCACTTCACCAGCAACATCCCGGACTTCGACGCCCAGTTTCTGGGGGTAGGGGGCCCGGGTCCCGGGGGGCCCTACTTCGATCGCAGCCCGGCGTTTTTCGCCGGCAGGTCGCGCACCCCCACCCTCCTCACCGCAGGCCAGCTCGACCGTTGCACTCCGCCCGGGCAGGCGGTGGAGTTCCACGAGGCTCTGCTCGCCGCCGGGGTCGAGACCGAACTGGCCCTCTACCCTGAGGAGGGGCACGGCGTACGCGACGCCGTGGCCCTGGCAGACTTCGCCGCCCGGACCTGCGCCTGGTTCGATCGCTGGATGGGCTGAGTCTCGGGTCCGCTTCCGGTGGCGGCGCTGGCGGCCACGATCTCACCCACCACAAACACCGCCAGGAACCAGAGGGCTGGCGGATTGGCGATCCCATGCTCGAGCACTGGAGCGCCGACCCCGTAGGGCTGCGGCCCCCGGCAGGATGAGCCCCAGGGGGCTTCCGAAGATCGGAGACCTCGTCAGAAGCGGTGGGACAGGTCCTCGGGCGCGGGCGACAGCGGTCTTGAACCGGCGCTCCACGCCGCCTCGGCCCACACCTGGGCGACCGTCAGCCCGGGGGAGGGCGGTCTGGCGCAGGCAGTTGACGCCTGGCTGAATCAGGTCAGCGCGCCAGTTCTGGCTTGTCGGCTCCGAAACCTTGGGCCTGAACTCTGCGAGAGCGCAAGAAACGCACCAGGTGGTCGGTTGCGAGCCGCGGGCAGCCGTCCTCCCGCACAGACCTGGTGGCTACTCCAAGTAGTCCTTGAGCTTGATGCTCCGGGACGGGTGGCGAAGCTTGCGCAGCGCCTTGGCCTCGATCTGCCGGATCCGCTCCCGGGTGACCCCGAAGCGCTTGCCCCCCTCCTCCAGCGTGCGCTGGTGGCCGTCGATCAGGCCGAAGCGGAGCTGCAGCACCCGCCGCTCCCTCGGGGTGAGGGTGTCGAGGATGTCCTCCACCTCGGTGTGGAGCATCGTGAGGGAGGCTGCCTCCGAGGGGGCCACCGCCTCGCTGTCGGGCACGAAGTCGCCGAGATGGGAGTCCTCCTCCTCGCCGATGGGGGTCTCCAGCGAGACGGGGTCCTGGGCCACCTTGATGATCTCCCGGACCCGTTCGGGGGTGATCCCCATCTCCTCCCCGATCTCGGCGTCCGCGGGCTCGCGTCCCAGCTCCTGCAGGAGACGGCGGGAGATGCGCACCAGCTTGTTGATGGTCTCCACCATGTGGACCGGGATCCGGATAGTCCGGGCCTGGTCGGCAATGGCCCGGGTGATGGCCTGGCGGATCCACCAGGTGGCGTAGGTGGAGAACTTGAAGCCCTTCTGGTAGTCGAACTTCTCCACCGCCCGGATCAGCCCCATGTTGCCCTCCTGGATCAGGTCCAGGAAAGACATCCCCCGGCCGATGTACTTCTTGGCGATGGACACCACCAGCCGCAGGTTGGCCTCGGTCAGCCGGTGCTTGGCGTCCTCGTCGCCCTGCTCGATCAGCTTGGCCAGGTAGACCTCGTCCTCAGCCTTGAGGAGGGAGACCCTGCCGATCTCCTTGAGGTACATGCGAACCGGGTCGTCGAGGGAGACCGCATCGGCGTCCGCGGCCAGCATCTCGTCGTCGATCTCCTCGGCCTCGAAGTCCTTGTCGCTGTCCGTGACCGCGATCCCCATCTCCCGGAACAGGGCGAACAGGCGCTCCAGCTGATCGGGGTCGGCGTCCAGCTCGGGGAAGGGGTCGAGGATCTCGTTGGGAGTCAGGAACCCCTGCTCCTTTCCCTTCAGGATCAGCTGCTCCGCCGCCCTGACCAGGTCCTCGGTCCGGGGCGCCGCCGCCGGCGCCACCACCTTCATCGCCCTTGCCAACTCAAACCTCCATGGCAGCGCCGGTCCTCAGCGCCAGGATCTTCCGGTCCAAAGCTTCCAACTCCTGAACCAGCGCTGGGGTATCGCCCTGGCGATGATGTCCCGCTCCGGCCAGCCTCGCCCTGAGCTCCACTCTCAACGACTCCAAACCCTCGAGCCGGAGAGCTCGAACGCAGTCCAGCACGGCCTGCTCGAGCGCTGCCTCTCCCTCCAGGAGCTCGGGGAGTTCGATCCCGGCCAGCTGGACTCGCCTCCGCTCCACCTCGGCTCCCAGCTGGCCCGCGGGACCGGCCGAGCCCGCCTCGGTGAGGGAACGGAAGAGCTCGCGATCCACGGGATCGGAGAAGTCGCCGGGCACGATGTTGAAGCGATCTCGAACCTCCGGGGCGAGGGCTGTCCTGGCGCAGAGCAGCGCCAGCAGGTGGGCAGACGTCCCCATTGCACTCTTCCCCGCGGGGACGGCCTCCAAACGGGGCTCCGCGGGAGCCGGCGGGCGGCGCTCCACGTCGGCCAGGATCCGCGCCGGGTCGGCACCCAGGCGCCTCCCGACCCGATCCGCGTAGAGCTCTCTGATGCTGGCCTCGGGGATCCCGGCGAGGACCGGAAGCACCCGGCGCAGGGCCCGCTCCTGGCGCTCCACCTCCGAGCCTCCCGAAACGTCCCCCAGGGCTTGGTCCACCAGCACCTCATAGGCAGGCGGCGCCCCCTCGACCAGCCGCCGCAGCCCCTCGGGGTCGGAGCGGCTGAGGTCGTCGGGGTCCTTCCCCTCCGGGAGCACCGCCAGCCTGCAGGTCACCCCGGCCGCGGCCAGCAACGACACCCCCGCCCGGGCCGCCCGCTGGCCCGCAGCATCACCGTCAAAGCAGAGGACCACCTCGTCCGCCAATCTCCGCAGGAGGAGGACTTGGAGCTCGGTGAGCGCTGTTCCCGAGGTGGACACCGCGGTCGCGAGCCCGGACCGGTGCGCCCCCACCACGTCGAAGTAACCCTCCATGAGCACGGCTCGCCGCTCCCGAGAGATCGCCTCCCGGGCCAGGTAGAGGCCGAAGAGGAGCTTTGACTTGTCGAACAGCACAGTGCCCCGGGTGTTCAGATACTTGGGCCGCTCGTCACCCAGTGCCCGACCGCCGAACCCCACCCAGCGGCCGCGCTCATCCTGGAAGGGCACCACCACCCGCCGGTGCAGGAAGTCGCCCAGCCCCTGGCGGTCCCGCCGGGCGAGGCCGGCGGTCACGAGCTCCTCGTCGCTGGCTCCGTGCCGGCGCAAGTAGCGCACCAAGTTGTCTCCGTGGGTACCCTCGGGGGCGTATCCGAGGCGGAAGCGTTCGATGTCCTCGGCGGCGACCCCCCGCAGCTCCAGGAAGCGCCGTCCCACCTCGCCGACCCGGTGGTGGAGCAAGACCTCGTGGTAAAAGTCGGCGGCCAGCTGGTTCAGCCGCTGGGCGCCCTCCCGCAACTGACGGTTGTGGCGCTCCTTCGGGTCCAGCCCGCGATCCCCGTCCAGCTCCACCCCGGCCCGGCGGGCCGCCTCCTCCAACGCCCCCCGGAAGTCGGTGTGCTCGATCAGCTCCAGGAACTTGAACAGATCCCCCCCCAGATGGCAGCCGTGGCAGTACCACGCCTGTTTCTCCGGATTCACGTAGAAGGACGGCGTTCGTTCGGTGTGGAACGGGCACAGTCCTTGGTACTCCGGACCAGCGCGCTTGAGCCGGACGTAGCTCCCGACTACGTCCACCAGGTTGAGCCGGGACCTGACCTCCTGGACCGCGTCCCGGCCGGCGCTCATGAAGTTGGATACCGGAACCGGACCGGCAACGTGGAGGGGTCGATCAGCGGCCGAAGAGCCCGCGCCGCTTCGGTCCCTGCTCCAGCTCCCGAACCCGCTCGCGAAGTTGGAGCACCTCCCTCTCGCGGTCGGCCAGTTCGGAGGCCTGGCTCTTGCGGGTCTGATCCAGCTCCTGCCGCAGATCCCGGACCTGGCGCAGC
The DNA here is from genome assembly GCA_021798435.1 of bacterium. GTDB lineage: Bacteria > Chloroflexota > Dormibacteria > Aeolococcales > Bog-877 > JAJYXT01. The sequence goes on from JAJZGN010000009.1 coordinate 6,809, forward strand.
CGCTGCTCCAGCTCGGCTTCGAAACGCAGCCGCTGCTCGGCCTGGATCCGCTGCTCCAGGGCCCGCTCCCAGCGCTCGAACAACCCGGCGACCAGCTCTCGGGCGTCGATGGTACCCATGGCGGCCGAGGCGGCCGTGGGCGCGGCGAGGAGGGTTGAGGGGGGCGCCATCTCTTCCCGGGCTGTGAGGGGAGGGGCGGAGTCCGCCACCGGGAACGGCTCGGCGGTGGCGAAGGGGACCTCCTCCAGGGCCACGGGCGGCTCCATCGACCCGAACTGCTCGTCGGGGGCGGGCGCGATATCCTCCGGGGCCGCCTCTTGGAACTCCATTCCGGTGGGAGCGAGCTCCTCATCCTGGGCCAAGAACCCGGGCGCCGGGGGAGTGGCGTAGGGCTCGTCGATGGCCGGAGGTTGGAAGCCTCCCAGCGGCTCTTCCGAAGTCGGTGTCGTGGCGAAGGGCGAGACGAAGTCAGCCTCAGCGCTGGGGGCGTATGGGCTCACCTCGGGCTCGCTGCCGCCTTCCTGGGACTCGACCGGGGAATCGAACTCGGCGACCTCGGCGCTAGGCTCTTCCGGGCTGGCGAGCTGCTCGTCCTCCCAAGTGGCCGGGTCGGGGCGCCACACCGGCTGGTCCTCCAACTCCGGGGTGGCCGGGGCGGCTTCCGGGGCCACCCCCCACGGGCTGGCCGCGACATCCTGGGTCTCCGCGGGCGCCCAGAGCCCCTGCGCCTCGGGCTGGGCCGGCTCCCAGCTGGGTTCGGGCGTGGGCTCCGGAGCGTATGCGGGCGGCGCCGGCGGAGCGGAGGGCGTGCCTCCCACATCCTCGGCGGCAACCCTCATCTCCAGCTTGCCGTAGCTCTCCACCCAGTGGACGGGGATGTCGCCGGACTCGATGCGGCGGCGGATCATGTCCGGGGGCAGGGCCATACGCTGGGCTACTTCGTCGATGGTCAAGAACTCGTCTGGCACCGCTGACACCTCTGAATTAAAGGCCCTTGGACACTTGAAGGCCCGTGGGGCCGGTACTCCCAGAATCCGCCGCTGCTGCTGTCTGAGGGCCGGTCTGGACCACCTCGTCCAGGGCCCGCCGCCAGAAGAGCGGCGAGGCCACCGCGAGGCCGAAGAGGGCGCTCAGGACGATCACGGCGTCCACGCTGGCCCGGCCATCGGAGCTCCAGTAGTCGTCCTCCAGCCGCAGCCAGAGGGCGAACTCGTCGAAGGTGAGGGCTGCCCCCGCTCCGTACACCGGGGCGAGGCGTCGTCGCCAGGTGAGCCCGGTCCGCAGAAGGCCCAGGTAGCCACAGCCGGTCAGCGCCAGGATGCCCCAGACCAGGTGGTGGATGTGGAGTTGGCTGCCCCCCTTTCCACCCAGCTCGACGTTCTTCAGTGGCAGCCACTTCCCACGGATCCCGTGGGTGATCAGCCGCACGGTGACGAACGTGGCCAGGAAGGAGGAGAGAACCCGGAAGTTGATCTCCTCGTCCGGGCGCTCCGCGGCCGTCTCCCGGTAGCGGGCGCGGAGCCGCCCAGGGAGCGACGCCAGAGAGCGCAGGCCCTCAGTCGTGCTGGCTCGCATGATGGTGGCGATCATCGCCGCATGGTACGGCCTTCGCAGCCACTTGTAACAGTATCGTGCTTCCAGGGCAGGGGTGGGGGCCGGGTGCCTCCTGATCCGGCCGGCGGGCGGGGCCAGGTACAGTGGGCGGCGCGCGAGGCTGAGGTCGGCCAGGCGGAGGAAGGCGATGACCAAGGTTCTCTTCGTATGCCTGCACAACGCGGGTCGCTCCCAGATGAGCCGGGCGCTCTTCGAGCGCGCGGCCGGCGGTCGGCACCAGGCGAGGTGCGCCGGGACTCAGCCGGCGGCCGCCGTCCACCCCGAGGTGCTCCTGGCGATGGACGAGGTGGGGATCGATCTCCGCTCTCGCCAGCCCGGGCTGCTCACTCCGGAGCTCGCGGGGTGGGCCGACCTGGTGGTGACCATGGGCTGCGGGGACGAGTGTCCCTACATCCCCGGCCGGGAGTACCGGGACTGGGAACTTCCCGACCCGGCCGGCCGGCCGCTCCCCGAGGTGCGGGAGGTGCGGGACGAGATCCGGCGGCGGGTGGATCAGTTGGTGGCCGAACTGGGCTAAAAGCCGATCAACCCTTCCTGTGGAGAGGCCTGGCGGGAAGGGAGGGATTCGAACCCTCGGACGAGGTTAACCCCCGTCACCCGCTTAGCAGGCGGGCGCTTTCGGCCACTCAGCCACCTCCCCATGTGGGGTCAGCTTGCGAGTATAGGCCGGCGCTCGCCCCCACTCTGGGACGGTCAGCCGAGCCCCAGCTCTGCGGCGATCGGGGTGAGGGCCCCCACGACCAGCTCCACCAGCTCCTCCAGCGGGACTCCGAGCTCTGACGTGCCCTGAGTGATGTCGTCCCGGCTCACGCTGCGAGCGAACGACTTGTCCTTCAGCTTTTTGGCGACCGAGGCGGCCCGGACCCGAGCCACCTCGCGTCCGGGCTGGACCATGGCCACGGCCATGACGAACCCGGTCAGCTCGTCCAGAGCGAACAGCCAGCGAGCCATCTCCGTCTCCCTGGGGACGCCGCTGAAGTTGGCGTGCCCCTGGATCGCCAACACCACCTCCGGCGGATAACCCTCCCCCTCCAGCACCGTCCTTCCCCAGAACGGGTGCTCGTCGGGGTGGGCCTCGTAGTCGAAGTCATGGAGGAGGCCCGCGATGCCCCAGAGGTCGGGGCTCCCGCTGGCGCGGGCGGCAGCCGAGCGCATGACCGCCTCCACTGCCAGCCCGTGGCGCCTCAGGCTGTCGGTCTTGGTGTGCTCGTGGAGGGTGGCCAGGGCGGCTGCGCGGGTGGGCACATGAGGATGGTGGCAGAGCCGCTCCGATCATCGCAACCCGCCGGCCGCCTACCGGTAGCTGCCTCGGCATGCCCACCTGCCCCGCCGCTCGGGCGTCGAGGTCGAGCCAGCCCCGGGTCGCCGGCTCCTCCCCCGGCGGCCGACTTTCGGGGGATCACGGCCTCAGCCGGAGCGGAGCGGCACCGGGGCGACCCCACCGGGCCGCGGCCGCCACCCTGTGGCACAGGGGACCCCACAGGCTAAGCTGGGCAGCAGATGCTTGACGGGTTGGCCTTGGTTCTCGGGGGCGGGGGGGCCGCCGGCCAGGCCTGGGAAATCGGGATCATCGCGGGCTTGGCGGAAGCTGGAATCGACGTGACCGTGGCCGCGCAGCTGGTGATCGGGACTTCGTCGGGGGCCACGACAGCAGCGCAGGTTCGCAGCGGCAAGTCGCCGGCCGAACTGTTGGATGCGGTCCTCTCTGCGCCCGCCGGCCCGGGCGCCCGCAGGCGGGAGATGCCGCCCTCGCTGCCCATGGCCGTGGTGTTCGAACGGATGAGGGCCATCGGCGCCGCCGCCACCTCGGCGGCCGAACTCCAACGCGCGATGGGCGCCTTCGGGTTGGAGAGCGACTCCCTCCTAGAGCCGGGGGCTGAGGAGCGACGCGCGACGGTCGCCGCCCGGCTGCCCGGCTCCGAATGGCCGGACAGGCCGATGATCGTCACCGCCGTCGACGCGCGCACCGGGGAGCTGGCCGCCTTCGACCGCCAGTCCGGCGTCGCCCTGGTGGACGCGGTCACCGCCAGCACGGCGCTGCCCGGCCTGGTCCCCACCGTTCCCATCAACGGCTCTCGCTACATCGACGGCGGCGTCCGCTCCTCCGAGAACGCCGACCTTGCCTCGGGCCACGCGAGCGTCCTGGTGCTGGCCCCCCTGGGCGGGCGGGGCCGGAGTCCCCGGCCAGCAGGGCAGTTCGAGGGGCTGCGCCGATCACCGGAATGGGGCACGGACCTGGAGAGCCAGGCCGCGGCGCTGCGGCGCCAGGGCAGCCGCGTCGTGGTGATCACGCCGGACACCGATTCCCGGTTGGCGATGGGCACGAACCAGATGGACCTGGCGACTCGCATCCCCGCCGCCCGCGCCGGGTTCGCCCAGGGCAGGCGGGAGGCGACCTCCGGCGGGAGCCTCTGAATCGGCGCCCGGAAGGCTGGGTCCCCGCGGCCCAGGGCCCTGCGCGGTGGCTCGCGGGTCCCCCGCGGCACAGGGAGCGGTGACCAGGTATCCGGTTGGGACAGGGTCGCCCGCCCGGCACCGGGGTGGTGGTCCGCAACTGGTACCCTCTTCCGGTGGCGGGTTCGGAGGCTGGGGGCCGAGTCTTCGCCGACCTGATGCGGCTGGCCGAGATGGTGGAGGCCGGCCAGCCGGGCTGGACCAGGCGGGTCTTCTCCCCGGAGTACTTGAGGTCTCGGGAGCTGATCTGGGAGCTGATGGGCTCGGCCGGGCTGGAGGTGCGTCGCGACCCGGCCGGAAACCTGATCGGCACACTCCCGGGAACAGCCCCGGACCAGGCTGCGCTGATTCTGGGATCGCACACCGACACCGTGGCCGGGGGCGGGCGCTTCGACGGCCCCTGCGGGGTGATGGCGGCCATCGAGGCGGTCCGGCGGATCCGGGAAAGGGGTGGAAGACCGCGGCGCACGATCTGGGTCGTGGACTTTCTCGGTGAGGAGCCGAATGACTTCGGGATCAGCTGCGTCGGCAGCCGCGCCGCGGCCGGTCACCTCTCCCCGGAACACCTTCGGCTCGTGGATGGCGGGGGTCGAACGCTGGCTGAGGCGTTGGCCCAGATGGGCGGCGACCCCGACCGGATCGCCGAGGCCCGTTGGCCAAAGGGCGCCGCATCGGCCTATCTGGAGCTGCATGTGGAGCAGGGGACACGCCTCGAGGAGGCCGGAAGAGGGCTGGCGGTGGTGACCGCCATCGCCGGGATCCACAGGGCGGAGATCCGGCTGGAGGGCCGGGCCGATCATGCCGGCACCGCCCCGATGGCCGGGCGCAGCGATGCCCTGCTGGCCGCGGCGGAGGTGAGCCTCGAGGTGGAGCAGCTCGGCCTGAGAGGGGGGTTGGGAGTGGCCACCGTAGGCCGGCTGGAGCTGGTGCCCAATTCGCCCAACGTTGTCGCCGAGAGGGCGACTCTGATCGCCGAGTATCGGAGTGGCGACCCCAGCTGGCTATCCGCAACCGACGAGCTTCTCCAAGAGGTGGTCTCCCAGGTCCCGTCCCGGAGGGGGGTGCGCGGCCAGCTCAGCTGGCTCTCCCGGGAGGACCCCACCTTGTGCGCCGAGGAGCTCAGCTCGGTGCTGCTGGCCTCCGCCCGGGAGATCGGTGAGGAGCCTCTCCAGCTGGCCTCCTGGGCAGGACACGACGCGGTCCAGGTGGCCGCGATATGCCCGGTGGCCATGCTCTTCGTTCCCTCGCGGGGGGGGCGCAGCCACTGTCCTGAGGAGTGGACCGACCCCCAGCAGGTGGAGGTGGGGACGCGGGCGCTCGCGGCGGCGGTGACCAGGCTGGCGGTCTAGCATCCGGCCCCTGGTCTCACCCGGAAGAGCCGGTGGCTCCCGGACTCCAACATCCAGGCGAGCGCCTCCCGGGTGGAGGCACCCGCGAGGGTGAACCGTTCCAGGAGAAGCGGCTCGTCGCCTGCCGCCTCCTCCAAGGTCACGAGCTCAACCGTCCCCTCGATCACCTCCCGGCCGGCACGCACTCGGACCCAGGGGTCGGACTCCCACCGCCGGGCCTTGAGGCTGAAGCTGGGGGTGAGCAGGTAGAGCGTGCCTTCGAGGGTGAGGGCGAACCACATCCGGGTCTTGCCTTCGCCCGAGCTGTCCCGGGAGCTCACCACCACGGTGTCCTGCACTCTGAGGGCGGCCCGCAACGCGGGGGAGAGCGACGGGGCCTCAGGCACCTGCTCGGGCCAGGCACATGTCGGTTTGGTACGGCAGCCGGTCTCCCCCCGGCCCCGGGGCCTGTCGGCTCCAGACGCAGTCCAGCTCGGCCTGGATCCGGCGCCGTACCTCCTCCCGCTGGCACGCCACGCAGCGGATCGAGGGCACCCGGTCGTCCAACCCCTCACGGCTGGCGGTCACGGTGTGGCCGAAGCGGCAGTGGATCACTGTCCCGAATTCGCTGCCCAGATCGAGAGCTGAGCACCACCGGTCGCCTTCATCAGTGGGCGCGTCGGCCCGTAGCGGCTCGATCAGCTCCGCCATCGCCTGCCCGACGGGGTGGCTCGGCTCCGGCAGGTTCCAGAGGAGGACAAGCCAGCCGCGAGGACGGGGCAGTCGGCGCATCTCCTGGACGGCGTCCCGAGCCGCGAACCGGTGCAACGACTGGGCGGCTAGCACCGCCTCGGCCTGGCCGCCGGGCAGGCCGTTGGACTCAGCCGTAGCCACCAGGACCTGCACAGCGGGGAGTCGGGCCGAGAGCTCCGCCGCCATCCGGGCCACCGGCTCCACGGCTACCACCCGGAGGACGCGCGCCACCCGCTCTGAGGTGACCTTGCCGGTGCCCGCTCCCAGCTCCACCACCGCCGCTCCGCTGCCAATCCCCACCTCGCCCAGCGCCCAGTCGATCGCCTCAGCGGGGTATCCCGGTCGCCCACGCTGATACCGGCTCGGGTCAGCCGCGAAGCCCTCGGCGGCACCGCGATGGGGAGGCACCGGTCCATGGTAGGCGGCGTTCCGGGTCGAACTCTGCTGACCGGGAGCAGGGGCGTCGGCCCCAACCTCGCCTGGCTGGCGACCCCGAGCGGATTCGAACCGCCGATCTCCACCTTGACAGGGTGGCGTGTTGGGCCAGCTACACCACGGGGCCATCGGATTCCCCCTGCGGCCGGGCGCGTGCCGCCCCAGGAAGCTTGGCGATTATACGTCCCAGGCTGGACGGTCCCGGCCGCCCGGTAAGATGGGGCCAGTTCACAGAGTTCCGGGAGGGGACCCCTGGCGTGAAGGTGGCGGTCTTCGTCAAGCAGATCCCAGACCCCACGGGCGTGGGCCGGCTGGACCCCGAGACCCACCTTCTGGTGCGCGGCGGGGCGGAGCTGGTTCTGGACCCGGGCGACGCCAACGGGGTGGAGGCCGCGCTCCGGGTGGTGGAGGCCAACGGCGGGGAGGTGGTCGCTATCACCATGGGCGGCGAGCGCGCCGCCGAGGTGCTCCGCAAGGCCATGGCCATGGGAGCGGCCTCCGCCATCCACGTCGCCGACGACCGGCTGCGAGGCTCGGACGCCCTGGCCACCGCTCGCGTCCTGGCAGCGGCGGTGACACGGTCCGGGTGTGAGCTGGTGGTGGCGGGCACCGAGTCCACCGACGGCTACACCGGGACGGTCCCGGCGGCGGTGGCCGAGCTGCTGGGGTGGCCCGCCCTGACTTTCGCCAAGGCGCTGGAGGTGGACTCGGGCACGGTGCGGATCCACCGCCAGACCCCGGCCGGGCATGACGTGGTGGAGTCCTCACTTCCCGCCGTGGTCACCGTCACCGGGGCCATCAACGAGCCCCGATACCCCAGTTTGCGGGGGATCATGGCCGCCAAGAGTCGGCCCCTGGAGCTGCTCTCGGTGGATGACTTGGGGATTCCACCGGAGGAGGTTGGGCTGGCTGCCGCGGGCCAGGAGGTGATCTCGGCCGCACCGGCGCCGGAGCGGACCGCTGGCGAGCTGATCGAGGACGACGGCTCGGCAGCTCGACGGATCGCGGACTATCTCGCCGAACTCAAGGTGATCTGAGATGGGGCTGATCCTGGTGGCAGCGGAGGTGGCGGAGGGCTCGCCGACGCCCCTCACCCTGGAGCTGGTGAGCCACGCTCGGACGATCGGTGACGAGGTGGCGGTGGTCGTCATGGACCCGGGCGCGGACGCCATCCTGCCGGCCCTGGGGGCGCACGGCGCCGCGCGGGCGTATGTGGGCCGGGAGCCGGCCTATCGGGACTACCTCGGCCAGCCGGCAGCGCATGTGGTGTCCTCCCTGGTGGACCGCCTCCAGCCCTCCCTGGTGCTCTTTCCCGGCACCCAGGAGGGGCGCGACCTGGCCGCCAGGGTGAGCGCCCGGCTGCGGCTGCCGGTCCTGGCCAACGCGGTCGACGTCACCGCGGACGGGGACGCCTTCCTGGTGCGCACCGCGATCTTCGGTGCCACGGTGGAAGTCCTCACCCGGACCAGGTCGCGCTCACCCCTGGTCCTGATCCGCCCCAAGTCCTTCACGGCCACGGCCACGGGGGCACCCCCACCCGCCACGGAGGAGCTCCCGCTTCCTGCTGAGGCTCCGCTGGGCGCGCGTCGACTGGAGTCCGTGGTGGTCCCCAGCGCCGGCCCCGGGCTGGAGGAGGCCAGGGTGGTGGTCAGCGGCGGACGGGGGCTGCAGGAGGCCGCCAACTTCGAGGTCCTGGAGCACCTCGCCCGACAGTTGGGAGGAGCTGTGGGAGCCAGCCGGGCGGTGGTGGATGCGGGTTGGGTCCCGTACGCCCTGCAGGTCGGGCAGACCGGCAGGACGGTCAAGCCGGACGTCTACATCGCCTGCGGCATCAGCGGGGCCATGCAGCACCTGGTGGGGATGAAGGGCAGCAGTCACATCGTGGCCATTAACAAGGACCCGGACGCACCTATCTTTAAGCTCAGTGACCTCGGAGTGGTCGGGGACGCCTTAAAGGTGGTGCCGGCTCTCATCGAGGAGCTGAGGGCACGAGGCCTCGGGTGAGCTCCCGGCCAGCGTTGGGGGCCGGCTGAAATGGGCCCGGGTCTCCTCGCGCTGCGCGCTCCTGACGGAGCCAGCGTAACCCTGGAGCGCTTTCCCATCCTGGTGGGGCGGCTCAACCCCGGGGGGCCGGTGCCGGACGTGGACCTCAGCCACCTGGACCCTGGCGAGGCCGTCGACAGCCATCACTGCGAGCTCACCCAGGACGAAGAGGGGGTCGAGGTACACGACCTCGGAGGGGTGAGCGGCACCTGGGTGGACGGACGCCGGCTGCCGCCCGGGGGCCGGGCCCGGCTCCGCCTGGGAGGCACCCTGCGGGTGGCCGGGGTGTCCCTCAACCTTGTGGCCGCGCCGGGCCGGCGCCCGTCCCCACCGACGCCCGTTCCGCCTCCCTCACCAGCCTGGGCGGCGGCCGGATCGCCGCACCCTGCCCCGCCCCCGCCTTCCGCGATCGTGATGCCGGAGGTGGCCGAGGCGCCGCCGCGGTCGGAGCTGGACCTGTCGGGGGCACCCCCTTCGGCTCGCTCCCTCTTGGAGGCGGGTGCGGAGGCGGTCCGGCTAGAGCCGGGCTTCCCGCTCAGGGCGCTCCGGGGCGACCGCTGGGACCCCGTCGGCGATCCCCTGCCCGATGGAGCCGTGGAAGAGGCGGTTCGGGCGGTCCGGCGGTCCCTGGGGATGGACGACGGGGTGGCGACGGGCGCCGGCACGGTCGGTGACCTCTCGTTGGACTTCGCTGCCCCGCCGCTCAGCATCCGCCCCTTCGTCCAGGCCCGCGTGGAGACCTGGGGGCCCCCTTCGGAGGAGCTGGTGGAGCGGGCCGCAGCGATCGTGAGGGCGGGCGGCGCCGTGGTGCTCTGCTCCCGCACACCGGCGCGGGCGGCTCTGGTAGTGGCCCAGGAGCTTGACTGGGGCGCCCGCCGTCCAAGGGCTCTGGACTGGACTCGGGACCGTAGCGCGACCCCCCCGGGGTGGCCCCAACTTCCCGCCGGCCATGGGGCCTCGCTGGCCTCCGGACTGGACGGGGATCCCCTCCTGGCCGTGGAGCCGCCGCGCTCCGATCTCAAGACCATCCTTGACACTCTGCCCCGTGCTGAGGGCGGCACCCTGATTGCCCTCTCCTCAGCGTCCCCGCGGGCGGCGGTGGCCCGCCTGCGCCTTGCCATCGGTGTGAAGCCGCGTGCCGGTGCGGAGCTCGGTGCCCAGCTGGCAGAGCTGGCGGTGGACGCCCTGGTGGGCGAGGACGGCGGGGGGTGGGCCTGGGTCGTCTCCGACCCAGAGCACCGGCACCCGGCCAGCCGCGACCCCAGCGCCGGACCCGTCCTTTGAGCGCCCAGCTTCCGGCCCCCACCTCGGGGCCCTCGGTCGCCGCCTACGTGGTGGTGGCGCTGGCGGTGGTCGTGGTCCTCGGCATCATCGTGTTCAGCCTTGGTCCTCAGCTGGGATTGCATCTCGAGGCGCTTCGCCGGATCGTGGGGCTCCGACCCGCCTGATCGGTGTCCCGACCGCGCACAATGGCCCTCATGCCCGTCCTGCTGCTGAACGCCTCCCTACAACCTCTCAACGTGATCAGCCGGCGCCGGCTGGTGGTCCTCCTGACCAAGGAGAGGATCGCCTTCCTGGACGATGAGGTGCGCCGCCAGGTGGAGTCCGAGCTGGCCCAGCGCCGCCTCGGCGAGGGGGTGATCGTGGTCCGGTTGCTGCGCAACATCTCGATCCCCCGGCGGATGCTCCATCCCAACCGCCGCAACATCCTGCTCCGAGATGACTACACCTGCCAGTACTGTGGGCAGCGCGGCCAGGCTCAGGAGCTCACCATCGACCATGTGGTTCCGGTGTCCCGAGGGGGCGCTGCTGCCTCCTGGGAGAACCAGGTGGTGGCCTGTCGGCGTTGCAACGGCCGCAAGGCCGACCGCCTCCCCGACGAGGTGAACCTCCGGCTGGCGCGCCCGCCCCGGCCGGTCAGCCACGAGTACGCGCACCTGCTGCTGCTTCGGCACCCCGAGGTTCGCAGCGCCTACGAGGAGCTCCTGCGCTCGGCGCTCCCCCACCCAGCCCGGCACTCCAGCTCCCAGCCCTGGGCTGCCGCCGCGGTCTGAGCGCCGCCGAAGACTCAGTCCGGGTACTGGGGCAGGTGGTGAGGGGGTCGGCGCAGAAGCCGGGCGGTGGCGATCTGGGAGTTGGAGATTCGCTCCACGATCTCATGCGCGACCGAGAGTGAGCGGTGCTGCCCTCCGGTGCATCCCACAGCCACCCGGACCACCGTCCGGCGCTGCTCCCGATACAGGGGGAGCAGTACTCCCAGGGCGTCCACGAAGCCGGACACCAGCGCCTCCGCGCCCTTCTGGGCCATGACGTAGCGCCTCACTTCGGGGTCGTCTCCCCGCCGGGTGCGCATCCTCGGGACCCAGTATGGGCTGTCCAGAAAACGGGTGTCCAGCACCCAGTCGGCCTCCTGGGGGAGCCCGTCCCGGAAGGCGAAGTTGAAGCAGTCGACCCGGACCAGATCACGGTCCAGCCAGTCATCCAGCAGCTGGCGCAGATAGCTGGACGATGAGCGGTCCAACCCTAGGAGATGGCGATGAGGCCGGCGCGTGGGCGGTTGGAGCCGCGGCCCCTCGGGTGCCCCCACCTCCACCAGCCAGTACCGGACCGCCTCGCTGTCCAGCTCCCCCAGCCAGTGGGGGTGGTACTCCTCGGTGACCACCGCGACCCCGTCCGGGGTTGAGACCGCGGCGAGCGCGGCGTCGGAGCCCTCTCCCTCCAGGAGGCGGAATCCCACTTCGCGGGCCAGCTCCTCCAGCTTCGGCCGAAATCGCTCTTCGGCCAGAATCGCCACCAGCGACATCACCGCTCCTACTTGGCAAGCGACGGGGCGGCAGCCGCCTTCCCTAAGCTGCCGTCCGCTGGGCGCAATTGTGCCAGAGGCACGCATGGGCGGGACGACGGGCTGCCGAGGGCGACGCGCCGCCGAGATCAGCCGGGAAGGCGCCCGCTACCGGCCGCGGCCTCCAGCATCGCCCGCAGGTCGTCTCGACCCGGGGCCAACCCCAGCAGCTGCTGGTAGGCGGCCAGGGCCTCACCATCGGCACCGCGCACCCGCAGCACACGGGCCAGGAACTCGAGCCAGACCAGAGCCAGGCGGGGATCACGCGTCTCTTCCTCGAGGTCGATCCGGGCCGGCGCGTAGAGCAAGCTCCGACTGGGCGCCGGGCGGGGTCTGGTCCACTCCAGGCAAAGGTCGGCCAGCTGCCGGCAGGCGAGCTCGCAGGGCGGGGCGGAGAGGATGGCGTTGGTGAAGCACAGGAGTGCCAGATCGACCTCGCCGGCCTGACGGCAGGCTTCGCCGGTTCTGCAGGCCAGCTCCGAAGCCGCCTCCCCGGGGAACAACTCGGCCAGGTGGACGGCCAGAGCGGCCGCGTCCACCCACTTCCTGGCCCCCATCAGCTCCGAAAGGCGGGGGCCAGCCGATCCAACGTCCGCTAGCGCGGGCAGCTTGGCAGCTGATCGCACCGCCTTGCGGGCCAGGCCCCGCTCCGCCACGGTCCGGGCCTGTCGCAATGCCTGGGGGACGATCTCCGCCACCAGCGCGGGCATCTCCGCAAGCCTTTTCTCAGTGTGCAGCCGCTCTTCCTGCAGCCAGCGCTCCCGCTCTCGGAGCAGGGCCTCGCGTTCCTGCCGCTGGCGCTCCCGCTCGATGGCCGCTCTGGGAGAGATTCGCTCGGTCCATCCCCGACCTATGGCGGCGTCCTCCGCGATGGCGGCATCGGCCTCCGACAAGGAGCCTCCGGGAGGCGCCGCGGTCGCCAGCGCCTCCGCGCTGGCCGATCCTCCGTTCGCAGCCGCGCTGGGGGTGGGATGGCTCCCACCGCGGACCTCCCCCTGGGAGGAAGCCCGGACGCCCTCGCTCCCCGCAGAACGGACGACCACCCGGGCCGCGGGCGCGCCCTCCCTGTCCCGGGCCGTGTTCCCGTTGACCACCTGGGCTGGGGGCGGATCGGTCGGCGCCGCCGCAGGTCGGCCCCTTTCCTGAGCACCGGGGGGCGGCCCCGTGATCATCCCGGCAGCCCTCAGCTCCTCCTCGGTGGCCAGGAGCAGTAGGAACTCATACATGGGCCGACCCATCCGGTGGAGCAGGTGGCCAGCCTGATCCGGCAGGCCCGCCTCCTGCACCCGCTGGGCGATGGCGACAGCCTTCTGCTTGAGCAGGTCCTCGGTGATGCGGGCCGAGACTAGTGTGGCCACCTCCTGCTGAATTACCGCCGGAAGCTCGGGGACCTCCGGGGCGAGCTGGGTGGCGAGGTAGGACCAGGATTGGGCCAGGTCCGCGAGCCCCTGGGTTTGCGAGCTCGCCGCGGCGGGTGAGCGGTTTCCAGCACCCATCAGACCCGGAGCTTGGCACGGCACACCAGGCCCTCGATCACACCTTCGCATCAGTTCCGTAACACATGGTCGCCAACTCCCGGAGAGTTGAGTACTGAGCGAGGACCGATCCGGGCTGAATCCGCATGTCGTCGGCCAGGGAATACTGGCATCTGCCCGGAGGTGGCGCCTTCTGCCACCCGGGACGGCGCTGGTCCCACCTCGCCTTGGCGTGCGGCTCCCCAATCCGGCCATCGAGTGGACGTGGGCGGCGCCGGAGAGCCCGGTCGTGGCGGCAGGCGTTCACGTCGGGCCGCCCGAAATAGCGGGACAGTGACCCGGCAACGGTCCACCCGCGACGCTGGCTGAGCCCGGCGGGGACCAGCGCTCGACAGCGGTTGGATCGTCGGGGCTGCCGCGCGGAGCCCCCCTTCCCGATCCCGAGCGGGCCCTCTTCGAAGGCAACCTCACCACTGCGGCGGCGGCTCAGGGCTTCCTCGTCGTGACTGGACTCGCGGTCCTCGCGGCCGGTTTGGCTGTCCGGGAGTTCCGGCGGGCCATGATCTGAGCCGATCTCCGGCCCTGGAAGAGGGGGATGCGGAATCGATCGGCGCCACCAGCCCAGGTGGGCCCTTGGCGATACCAGCCGAGGCGTCCTCCATCCAGATCCCGGGCCAAAGAAGTGCCACCGATGGGGCCTAGGTGGCTTGACAAAGGTGCTTCGTGATGCCATCATGGCGCCATGAACTTGCGCCCATACGTGGAGAGCCTTCAGCGCCAACTTCTTCAGGCCGCCGAGCCCGGCGGCGAGGAGGCTCGCGCCATCGCCGAGCGCCTCGTTGCTCCGCTGGAGGCCGCCATGCGCCTGGCCCTTCAGGACGCCCTGTCGACGGCCGCGGAGGAGATCACCTGCGAACTCGCCCCAGGATCGGTCGAGGTTCGACTTCGCGGGCAGGAGCCTGAGTTCGTCGTCACTCCACCTCCAGCAGACGACCTCGGGGCCCAACGGTCGGGAGGTGAAGGGGCTCGCGGAGCAGCCAGCTGGCCAGCTGAGCTCCTGGTGGTGGAGGCGCCGGGACACGAAGCGGAGGATGGCGAGCCGGCGCGGATAAACCTGCGGCTACCGGAGCAGCTCAAGGCGCGGGTGGAGGGCGCCGCTCGCAGGGAGGGCCTCTCCGTCAACGGCTGGCTGGTGCGGGCAGCCGCCCGCGCACTCGAACGTCTGGAACCAAGCCAGCGTTTCGAGGCGCGCACCCCACTGGGCGCCAGGCGGTTCACCGGCTGGGCCAGGTAGGGAAGTAGCAGGCCGTGCCCGAGCAAGTTCCCCTCGCGACCGCGCGCTTCCTCACTCCGAGGAGACCGCCTGCGCCGGTCGACCCAATGCTGGACGTTGAGGACGCTGCCGATATCGCCGGGCGCCGAGTGAGCGCTCCGATTGGGGCCACCCGCATGCCCGCCGAGGCCACCGCCAATTCGGGTGGCCGGGGCGCTTCGATTCAACGTAGGAGTCGGGCATGAAGGTCGATCAGTCCGCGGGGCTGGCCATCGAAGTCCACGGCCTAGAGAAGCGGTACAAGGATGTGCAGGTGCTGCGGGGAGTGGACTTCGACGTAGCCGAGGGCACCATCTTTTCCCTGCTCGGATCCAACGGGGCGGGCAAGACCACAGTC
>JAJZGN010000146.1 GCA_021798435.1 bacterium
GGGCCGCCGCCGCCAGCTGGGTGCCGAGCACCGACGCGCCTCCCAGGGCGAGCGCTGCCACTGCCAGCAGGAGCCTCGCCAGCGCCGAGCGCCGCCAGAGGAGGGGGATCACGGCCGGGTCCCCCTAGAGACCATGGGCCGAGAGGCGCTCCAGCAGGGGGGCGGTGTCGTGCACGCTGCGGCGGCCCAGCTCCACGGTCTCACGGATCTCCCCGTCCACCATGATCGCCACCCGTTCGGCATAGGCCGCGGTGCGCACGTCGTGGGTCACCATGACGATGGTGCGCCGGTCCTGGCGCGACAGCCGGAGCAGCAGCTCCAGGACCGCGCGCCCCCCGTGGTAGTCCAGGGTGCCGGTGGGCTCGTCCGCCAGCACCACCGCCGGATCGGCGACCAGAGCGCGGGCCACCGCCACCCGCTGCTGCTCCCCCCCGGCGATCTCCTCGGGGCGGTGGCCCTGCAGCCCCCGGAGCCCGAGGAGGTTCATCACCTCCTCGGCCCGCTTGCGGGCGTCCCGGTCCCGGCCCAGCCCGCGCAGCGGCCAGACCCGCTCCCGTTCCAAGCGGTAGGGGAGCATGACGTTCTCGGCGGCCGTGAGGCTGGGCAAGAGGTTGAAGAACTGGAAGACGAAGCCGATCTGGTTGCGCCGGAAGGCGGCCAGCTCCCGATCGCTGAGCGCGTTGAGATCCTGCCCCTGGATCCTCACCCGCCCCGAGGTGGGCTGGCTCAGTCCCCCCAGCATGTGCAGTAGGGTCGACTTGCCGCAGCCGCTCGGGCCCATGACCGCGAAGAACTCCCCCTGGTGGACCTGGAGCGAGACTCCCCGCACCACCTCCCGAGGCGTCCTGCTGATGGCGTACGACTTGTGAAGGTCCTGGGCGTCGAGGACGGGCGACTGGGCCGCCCCCGCCTCACTCATCCAGATAGCCGCTGATCACCTGCTCGATGGTATTGGAGAGGAAGCCCCCCTGGGCCCTCGGATAGCGCGCCTCCACCCCCCGCCGGGGTGGCCTAGGCTTGGGCGTGGGCGTGGGAGATGGGGTTGGGGCGGGAGTGGGTGGAGGTGTCGAATGGCTCCCGCTCCCGCCACCGCCTCCGCCGGAGCTGGGCGGTGGCGGGGGGGGGGGCGGCGGTGGGGGTGGTGTGGAGGCGGCGATCAAGGCGAACTCCTCGGCGAACATGTACACGTCGCTCCAGGGACCACCGCCGCTGCCGGGGTAGTTCCACTGTGACGCGGTGTACCAGGACCCCACCCCCAGGATGTTGTAGCCGCCGAGGATGTTGGCCCGGTGGTCGGGGGAGGCCATGAAGGCGCTGTTGATGGCCACCGCCGGGCTGGCGTCCCCGGAGTTCCAGCCCACGTTCTCCCCCGCCGACCGCCAGGCGATCCCGTCAGCGGACATGATCGGCCAGACGTAGCCGCCGTCGGCGCTGCAGCCGGGGATCTGGTGGGAGAAGTAGTTGCGGTTGAGCATGTCCGCCGCCCTCCCGAAGATCGGAGAGACGCTGCAACCGTAATAGGGCCGGGCCTCCCCGATCCCGTCCAGGGTGGCGTTTTCGGCGAGCGCTCCCAGCCCGTTGCTGGTCCGATCCTGGTTGACCAGGGAGAAGAGCTGGCCGTCCAGGCCGGTGGGGGACCCGCTCTGGGCCAGGGCCGGGCTGAGACCCGGGCCCAGCAGCAGGACGGCGGTGGCAGCGCCCAGGGCCGCCAAGAGCAGGCGGCCCTGGGTCAGGGGACGGGCGGGTCTAGCCAAGCCGCCGCTGCAGGGGACCGGCGGGCGGGGTGGGAAGCCGGACCGCCGCCACCTGATCGCCACGGCGGTCGGGGAAGAGCCGGGAGATCTCGGGAGGCAGCGGCAGCCCCATGTCGAAGAGGCGGTCGAGGATCTGGGGCCGGACGCCGGTCAGCTCCAGGGTGGTCTTGAGGTTGCCCTGGTTGTCCGCACCCTCGGCCTTCATCAGGAAGATGTCCTGCATGCTGATGGTCTCCCCCTCCATCCCCACCACCTCGCTGATGGCGGTGATCCGGCGGCTCCCGTCCCGGAGCCGGTTGAGCTGGACCACGATGTTGATGGCGGAGGCGATCTGCTGGCGGATGGCCTTGCTGGGGAGCTCGATCCCTCCCATCAGCACCTGGGTCTCGAGCCGGGAGAGGCTGTCCCTTGGGGAGTTGGCGTGGACGGTGGTCATGGAGCCGTCGTGGCCGGTGTTCATCGCCTGGAGCATGTCCAGCGCCTCGCCCCCGCGCACCTCCCCCACCACGATCCGGTCCGGGCGCATGCGCAGGGCGTTGATCACCAAGTCGCGGATGGCGATCCGGCCCTCGCCCCGAACGTCCGGGGGGCGGGACTCCAGCCGGCATACGTGCTCCTGGTGGAGCTGGAGCTCGGCGGCGTCCTCCACGGTGACGATGCGCTCGTCCGGGGGGATGAAGCCGGAGCAGATGTTCAGCAGGGTGGTCTTCCCGGCCCCGGTGCCACCGGAGATGAGGATGTTGGCCCGGGCCAGGACGCTCGCCTGGAGGAACGAGGCCGCGGCCTCGGTGATGGTCCCGAAGTGGATCAGGTCGGTGATCCGCAGGCGCTCCTTGGCGAACTTGCGGATGGTGAGGATGGGGCCGTCGATGGCCACCGGAGGGACCACAGCGTTGACCCGGGAGCCGTCCAGCAGGCGAGCGTCGCAGAGGGGCTGGCGGGTGTCGATCCGCCGCCCCACCGCGGAGACGATGAGGTCGATGACCTTGAGGAGGTGCTCCTGATCCTTGAAGCGGACATCGGTGAGCAGAATCCGGCCGTGCGACTCCACGTACACCATGTCGGCGCCGACCACCATGATCTCGGTGAGGTTGTCGTCCTCGACCAGGACCCGGAGGGGGCCGAGCGCCTGGAGGTATCCCTCCTGATCCGACGCGGCTTCGGCTTGTGACATCACCATGGGGTTACTCCAAAGTCAGCTGGGGTTGGGGGGAGAGTCCAGGCGCCGGGAGCAGGAGCAGCCGGGCGGGTAGGGAGAAGCCCATGCGCTCCAGGGTTCCGGGGGCCAGCTCCAGGGTGGAGCGGGCGCCCCGCACCGGCGAGAGGGTCACCGAGAAGGGACGCAGCGACCAGGGCCGCATCCGGGGCACCGAGCGCACCACCCCCCCCTCGGGGTCGAGGAAGAGGACGTCGATGGCGGTGCGCATGAAGAACATGTGGATGCTCCGGCAGGGCACGAGCCAGATCCCCTCCCCCGCCGGCACCTCCCTTTGGCCCATCAGGCCGAGGAAGCGGCTCAAGAGCCCCCTCGCCACCCTCACCCGGGCGGCCAGCTGGCGACCGTCGGGAAGGAGCACCTCCACGAAGTCCGCCCGCTCCGGCAGCGGCTTCCGCTCAGCCGACATGGAAGAGCAGGTGGACCGCCGGCGGCCCCAGGAGGATCACGAACAGGGTCGGGAAGATGCAACCGACCATGGGGAAGAGCATCTTGAGGCTGGCCTGCTGGGCCTTGGCCTCGGCCCGCTGCCGGCGGCGGCGGCGGAGCTCGTCCGACTGGATGCGCAGCACCCGGGCGATCCCCACCCCGAGCTGGTCGGACTGGACCAGCGCCTGGATAAAGGCGTTCAACTCGGGGACCCCCGAGCGCTTGCCCATCTCCTCCAGCGCCTCCTGCCGGGGCCGGCCCAGACGGATCTCGTTGAGGACGAAGGCGAACTCCCGGGACAGGGCGTTCTCGAACTTCTCCACCACGCGGTTGAGGGCGGCGTCGAAACCCAGGCCGGCCTCGACGCTGATGGTGAGCAGGTCCAGGCTGTTGGGAAGCGCCAGGGTGATCTCCTTCTGGCGGGCCGAGACCGTGCGCTTGAGGAGGTACTGCGGAGCGATGTAGCCGAAGACCGCCCCGAACAGCAGCCCCAGCCACCAGGTGAGGTTGAGCAGGACCGCCAGCCCGATGCAGGCCAGGCCGAGGACGATGGCCAGCACCACCTGGATGGCCACCAGGCTGGCGGCGTTGATCCCCAGGGGCCGCCCCGCGAGATCGATCATCACCTGCACCTTCTGGGCGCGATCGCGGGGCTGGAGCGCGGCCAGCCGCTTCCCGATGCGGTCGAAGAAGGGCCGCAGCACCCGCTCGCTGAAGGGGCGGGAGAGCTCGATCTGGGCCAGGGTCTGGTTGGCCTCCGGGGCCTCGTACACCGCCAGCCGGGCGTCCAGAAGGTCCACCGGAGCGGCGTTCCGCGAGGTCACCCCCACCACCACGAAGAAGACCGCGACCGCCGCCAGGACCCCGACCAGGATGGCGTCAACCGACATGGCTCAGACCTCGATGTTGGCGATGCGCTGCATGATGTAGTAGGCAGCGGCGATGGAGCAGGCGCAGACGATGAGGATGTACGGCCCCGGGCCCTTGAAGGTGAGCAGGGGGGCGATGTACTGGGGGTTGATCGCCTGCAGGACCAGCGCCAGGCCGATCGGCAGCCCGGTGATGATGTAGCTGGATGCCCTGGCCTGGGCGGTCAGGGTCCGGATCTCACCCTTGATCCGGATCCGCTCCCGGATCGTGAAGGCGATGTTGTCCAGGATCTCGGCTAGGTTCCCGCCCACGACCCTCTGGATCTGGACCGCGGTGACCACGAGGTCCAGGTCCTCAGAGCGGATCCGGGTGACCATGTGGCCCAGCGCCTCGTCGGTGTTGACCCCGAGCTGGATCTCCCTGTTGGCCCGGGAGAACTCGTCGGCGACGGGCGGATTGGCCGAGCGGGCCACGCTGGCCATGGCCTGGGGGAAGCTGTACCCCGCCTTGAGGGCGTTGCTGAGCAGCACCAGGACGTCACCCAGCTGGTCGTTGAAGCGGCGCGAGCGCCGGCGCTCCCGAAAGCGCAGGACCAGCGGCGGGATGAAGACTCCCACCGCCGCCAGGATGGCGGCGAAGATGAGGTTGCGGTACACCGCCAGGCCGATCAGGGCCAGGAGCACCACCGCGCCCACCCGGATCAGGTACCACTCCGCGGGGCGGAGCTTGAGATCGGCACGACCCAGCGCCTCGGAGATGGCCGCCGAGCGTCCGCGCTGGCTGGCCAGCACCTGGGCGCCGGTACGGCCACCGCCCCGGAGCCGGCCGAGCAGGCGGGTGATCGGTCCCCGGGTCCCGGACTCGGCCCCC
>JAJZGN010000147.1 GCA_021798435.1 bacterium
CGAGCGGCGGCGTCCGGCCCCACGGCGGTGGTGTCGATCCAGACGTCGTAAAGGGCCGGGTCGGCGGGATCGGCATCGTAGAAGTGGCGCATGTACACCTGGCGGGCGCGATCCGTGTGCCGCTGGTCACGCCTCGCGGTCGCCAGATCGATGCCCGTCAGCTCCGTGACCCGCTGGACCCGGCGCTCGGCGGGCCCGTCCAGCCGCACTCGGAGAACATCGTCCCGATCGGCGAGGATTATCGCTGCCCCCCGGCCGAGGATCACCCCGCCCTGAGTGGCCAGCCTGCGGATCACGGCCTCGGTCTGGCGGCGGAAGCGCTCGGCATCCCCGTCCCCGTCCGTGGCGGGGCTCGGCGCCACCGGGCCAACCCGTCGCGCCAGCCCGGCGAGGACGTCTCCGACCCCGGTATGGCCCGACGCCTCCTCGGAGAGGACCTGCTCCAACGGCGTGGCCAGCTCCTCAGCCACCTCGACCGGGATCGCCCGGTCCAGGAACGGTAGGGAGAGCAGCTCGGCCACCCGGCGGCTGACCTCTTCTCCCCCGGCGCCATAGCTGGCAGAGACGCTGATGGTCCGCACCCGCCCCGAGGGGGTGGAGGAGCGCACCGGCGGGCCGCTGATGGCCGTCGCCACCTCCATCCCTGGCTCGTCGTGAACGTAGCGCTTGCCCCTCATCCAGGAGGCGGCGGCGGCCACCAGCATCATGGCCGCGGAGAAGTAGAAGGTGACCCGCATCCCGGTCATGAAGGGCCGGGAGATGAGGTCCGGGAAGAAGCTCCGGCCGGTGAGGATCGCCGCCCGGGAGGCCGGCAGGTGTCCCAGGACCGGTCCCAGAAGGCTCGCCATGGGGTTGTAGCCCAGGAAGGCGGCGAACAGGCTGCCTACGGGCGGGAGGTGCGAGATCCGGGTCGCGACCCCCTGCGGGACTCCCTGCTGCAGCAGCCCGTGATAGAGCGACGAGGGCAGGGCGGAGGCCAGCCCCAGGACCATGAGGGTGAAGAAGAGCCCGATGGAAAGCGTCATGCCGGAGTTCTGGAAGGTGGAGCGCATCCCGGAGGCTGCCCCCCGCTGCTCCGCCGGGACCGAGTTCATGATGCCCGCCGTGTTGGGCGCCGAGAACATGCCCATGGCGAGGCCGTTGGCGAAGAGCAGAGCTCCGAAGACCGGATAGGAGAAGTTGGCGGGGAGGAGCGAGAGGAGCCCGAAGCTCAGCGCCGCGCCCAGCATTCCGCCGGTGGCGAAGGGACGCGCTCCGTACCGGTCCGAGAGGTACCCGGAGAACGGCCCGGCCAAGAGGAAGCCGGCGGTCAGCGGGAGCATGTAGATCGCCGACCAGAGCGGGGTCTCCACGAAGTTGAAGCCGTGCAGGGGGAGCCAGATCCCCTGCAGCCAGATGATCAGCATGAACATCAGCCCGCCCCGACCGATGGAGGCCAGGAGGGAGGCGAGGTTCCCGGCGGTGAAGGCCCGGATCCGGAAGAGGCCGAGGTTGAACATCGGCTCCCGCGTCCGGCGTTCGATCACCACGAAGAGGCCCAGCACAAGCAGGCCCCCCAGGATCTCGACCAGCACCAAGGGATTGGTCCACCCCATGCTGCTGCCGCCGTAGGGCTGAATGCCGTAGGTGATCCCCACCAGGACTGAGATCAGCCCCGCGGCGAAGGTCACATTGCCCAGCCAGTCGATCCGGGCCCTTCTCACGACCCCGATCTCCCTTAGCTTGAGGTAGGCCCAGACCGTCCCGAAGAGCCCCAGCGGGACGGAGACCAGGAAGACCAGGTGCCAGTCGACGCCGGACAGCAGGCCGCCCAGCACCAGCCCGATGAAGGACCCGGAGATGCCCGCCACGACGTTGATGCCGAGGGCCATGCCCCGCTGGTTGCTGGGGAAGGCGTCGGTCAGGATGGCTGCCGAGTTGGCCATGAGGAGGGCTCCTCCCACCCCCTGGACAACTCGCAGGCCGATGAGGGTGAGGGCCGCCGCCGTGCCCTGGAAGAAGACCACCGAGAGCCCGATCGACGCCACGGTGAAGACCAGGAAGCCGAGGTTGTACATGCGAACCCGGCCGAAGATGTCCCCCACCCGTCCCAGGCTGACCACCAGCACCGCGGTCACCACCATGTAGCCCATCAGCATCCAGAGGAGGAGGCTGACGTTGGCGGGGGCCAGGGGGTTGACGTGGATCCCGCGGAAGATGGCGGGCAGCGAGATCAGCACGATCGACGAGTTCACGATCGCCATCAGCACCCCGAGGGTGGTGTTGGAGAGGGCGACCCACTTGTAGTGGTCGGGGCGGCTGGCACTGGCCGCCACGCGGTTTACGCTCACGTTAAGGTGAGTGTACTACATCTCCCGATCGGCGGCCTTCTGAACCGGCCGGTTGATGTAGCGGTAGACGAGGTAGAGGATCGCCAGGACCACCAGCGCGCCGATGGCGTACTCCAGCGGCTTGATGACCTTGCCGATCTCTGAGAAGTGCTTTCCCAGCTCCATCCCGGCCACGATCAGTCCCACGTCCCAGACGAGCGCCCCAGCCAAGGTGGCGGGGATGAACAGGCGAAGTGGCATCCGGGCAAATCCGGCCGGGAACGAGGTGTAGCTTCGCACCACCGGAAGCACCCGACCGACGGCCACCGCGGCCACCCCCCGGCGCTCGTAGAAACGCTCTGCCGCCTCGAAGTGGCTCTCCTTGAGCTTGAAGCGCTGGCCGAATCCCACCAGGGCAGCTCGCCCCACGAAGGCCGCCACCCCGTAGGCGATGAGGCCACCCACCAGCTCCGCGGCCAGGGCGACGACCACCGCTGGCACCAGCGCCAGGGTCCCGCTGGCGACCAGAACCCCGGCGAAGGGCAGGACCACCTCACTGGAGACCGGGAACCCACAGCACTGGGCCACGGTGAGAAGGAACAGCGCCAGGTAGCCGGCGACGGTCAGGAAGTGTTCCAGCCCCTGGATCACGGCCTACCGTCCCCGCCCGCAGGTCCCTGGTGGGGGGGGTGCACCTCGCCATTGTTGCCGATCGAGGGGACCACGTGCATTAGAGCAGCTCGGGGAGGCAGCGACGAGGGCGGATACCCTGGCGGGAAAGATGGGTGAGGTGCGTTCCGGCGGAGGGGCCGAGACGGAGGCGATTCTGGCCCGGGGAGAGGTGACCGCGATCGCTGAGGTGGGCGCGGGCAGCAACCGGGTCTTCCAGGTTCGGCTGGAGATGGACGGGGAGGCCCTCACAGCGGTCTACAAGCCGGTCCGAGGCGAGCGGCCGCTCTGGGACTTCCCACCTCACACCCTGTACCGCAGGGAGGCCGCCACCTACCTGGTCGACAGAGCGCTGGGGTGGGGGCTGGTCCCCCCCACCGTGGCCCGCCCGGACGGGCCGCTCGGCCCGGGGTCGATGCAGGAGTGGGTGGCGGGGCCCCCCGAGGGCGTCGCCCCGGACCCCCTCCAGCTCGAGGAGGAGCTGCGCCACCTGGCAGCCCTCGACGTTCTGGTCAACAACGGGGACCGCAAGGCGGCGCACCTCCTCCTGGATCCGGGGCTGCATCTGCGCGGAATCGACCACGGCGTCACCTTCAGCCCGGAGTTCAAGCTGCGGACGGTTCTCGCGGACTTGGGCGGTGAGCCGCTGCCGGAGGCGGCCATGGCCGACCTGGCCTCGCTCCTCGGTGACCACCGTCGGCTCGGCGCGCTGGAGACCGGCCTCCGCCGCCTCCTCGCCCGGGAGGAGGTGGGAGCCTTTCGGCGGCGGGCCCGCGAGCTCCGGCGTTCCGGCAGGTACCCGCTACTGCACCCCTTCTGGGGACAGCCCTTCGGACGCTGAACCAGGCAGCGGCAGCGCTCCGAGGAGTCGGTAGCGGGCGGGTCCCGAGGGGTCGGTGAGGGACTCGAAGATCCCCAGCTCCCCACAGCGGAAGTCCAGCGGCGCGAGGCCACACTCCGTCAGCTTTCGGAGCCGATCATGGGAGGCCGGCGCCAGCCGCCCCCCCACCCGGGCCAGGGTGCAGTGGGGGGTTATCTCCGGCTCGCCGGGGGCCAGGAGCCGGCCCAGGCGCACCAGATCGGCCCGCCCCCTCGTGACCCCGACCCAGATGGCCCGGGGGCGCCCGAGGCTGGGAAATGCTCCGAGCCCCTCCAGGCGGACCGAGAAGGGCCCCACGCCGGCTACCGGCCCGCGGAACTGGGACAGCAAGGTGGCGGGGTCCTCGAGCTCGGTCGGACCGAGGTAACGCAGGGTAAGATGGAGGCCCTCAGGCCGGACCACCCGGGATTCGGGGGAGGCGGCGGCGACCTCCTGCAGCCAGCTGCGGGACCCATCAGTCAGGGGGACGGCGGCGGCCACGAAGAGCACCCTCCGGCTCAGACCAGGAGCTCCTCAAGCACCGCCACCTGCCGGATCATGAACTCGGGGCTCCAGCCGTGGCCGGCCGCGGGCAGCAGCCGGAGCCGCACGTGCGCCAGCGGCGCGCAGAAATCCCGGAGCCGGTCCACCCGCAGGAGGTGGTCGTCGGCCGCCGCCAGCACGGCCACAGGGCGGGGCACCCGGCGTACGAAGAGCCGGAAGTCGAGCCGGGCACCGTCCCGCAGCCACTCCCGGGCCGCGCGCGGATTGGCCCTCAGCTGGTTGTCGAAGTTCACCTGGGCCGAGCGCTCGTCGGTCTCCCCCCCGCCCTCGACCAGGACCCGGCGGTAGAGGTCGGCCAGGGGACGCCAGCGGCCGACAGCTCCCACCGCCGCGAAGACCCCAGGCGCGGTGAGGGCCGCCACCTGGACCCGGAACGGTGGCGAGGTGAGCTCGGGAGCCAGCAGCGGGGTGTGCAGCAGAAGCCCCCGGACCCGGCCCAGGTCGCCGGCGGCCAGCTCCAGGGCCACGGTGGAGCCGAGGCAGATGCCGCCAGCCTCGAACTCTCCGACTCCCAGGTGGTCGAGCAGGGCCCGCACCTCCCGGGCCAGGTCCCAGCTGCCATGGGAGCCGGGCAGCGGCGCGGATCCTCCGAACCCCGGGAGGTCGGGGATGACGAGGGTCCGGATTCGGCTCAGCCTCTCCACCCAGCTCTCGAAGTTCTCCGCCGAGCCGATGAAGCCGTGGCAGAGGACGAGGGCGGGGCCGGTGCCGGCGGTCACGTAGCGGAGC
>JAJZGN010000148.1 GCA_021798435.1 bacterium
AGCCCGGGTGGCCGACCTGGAACGGGCCGAGGACATCGATGAGATGTACTGGGAGATCCTGGCGGCGGGGGAAGGTCCCCAGGGGTGGCACCGGCCCGAGTTCAGCTCCGGGGAGGGCTGACCGAGATGGGCGCGGCGCGCCACCTCGTCTGTCCCAACTCCTGCCCAGGGGGGGCCTTCGAGTTGCTGGGCGGTCGGGTTCTGGTCGACTCGTCCGGCCGCTGCCTCCGCCATGAGACGGAGGTGGCTACCTTCGCCTGCGCCATGTGCGGAGCGGTGGCGGTGGACCTGGCGGCGGCAGAGCGGGCCCTGCGGCGCGGGGCCCCACCGCGCCTCGACGAGGAGCTCACCTGCCCCGGATGCGGGGTCACGCTGCTGGCGCCGTCCGGGGTGGATGCGGAGCTGGAGCTCCAATGCCCGGATTGCGGACTGGTGTTCGCCCCCGATGAGGGCAGGGCCAGGTTGCTGGGCTCCGGCACCCCGGAGGCCGACGACGACGGCGGGTGAGCACCGGGTGCCTCTTCAGCTCAGCTCGTCGATCTTGGCGGCTAGGATGAAGTCGTTGCGAGAGAGTCCCCCGGCGGAATGGGTGGTCAGCTCCACCTCGAGGTGTCCGTACCCCAGTCGCAACTCGGGGTGATGGTCTTCACGCTCCGCCAGCAGGGCGATCCGGACCGCCAGCGCCACCGGCTCCCCGAACCCTCGCAGCCGGTACTCTCGCCGCAGCCTCCCCCCCTCTGAGCGCCAGCCGGAGCTCAGGCTGGCCAGCATCGCAGCTTCCTCCTCCAAGCGGAGTGCCGGCGCCCCCGGTTGACAGCGCTCGCGGCTCAGTTCGCCCATCTCATAGCACCTCCGCCCGCTGCAGGATGCGGTGGGCGATCGCCAGCGCCCCCGCGTAGGTGGCCTCCATCCCCTCGAACCGAAGCCCTCTGGCGCCCAGCGTCCGCGCCTGGGTATAGGGGGTGTCCGAGGCGTAGTGGATGATCCCCACGTCCATCGCCGGACGGGTCAGGTCCACCTGCTCCTCGGTGGGGTAGCGGGAGCTGTCCCCGGCCTCGTACACCGCCCCCAGGTAAGGACCGCTCTCCATCTCCACCACGGTGTAGGCGTTGCGGTAGTAGAAGTCCAGATAGGCCCGGTTCTGCAGGAAGGTGCTGCGCACCGAAACCGCTCGCTGGCGGTCGAGCACCGAGCGCGAGGTCACGTATGGGGCGACGGTGCCGAAGGAGAAGCAGTTGTCCACCCAGTAGGTGTTGGAGCTGTGCTCGTCGTGGACCACGTCGGGGATCATGACGTCGCCGACATCGGCGTTGAGGGTCGCGGCCTTGCCCAGGATGTAGACCCCCTCCACCCTATCTGTGGCCTCCAGGATCTGGCGGAGGATGTGGTAGGCGCCGAGCCCGAGGGGGTACTGGATGTTGAGGACCACGTGCGGTGCCCGACCAAGCGCGGGGGCATGGGTGGCCGCCAGCCCCAGGCGGGGGTCGAGATGCTCCCAGGACAGCCGATCCAGGACCATCACCTGGGCGGCGACCGCGGTTCCGGACCTCGCCTCCACGTGGTAGATCCCCTCGAGCCGCTCCTCGGCAGCCCTTCGGGCGCGGGCTTCCGGGTGGGCGGCGAACCACATCCGGGCGGCGAAGTACAGCAGGTTCTCCCGGGAGATCCGGGAGTCGGGCGAGCGGCTCTCCGCGAGCAGTCCACGCAGGTCCGGGTCGGGTGAGCGGGCTGCCCAGGCCAGGATCTCCTCCCGATGGCGGCGGGCCACACCGGACAAGAGGTTCACCAAGGAGTGGGCGTTGCTGCTGACGAAGACCAGGGGCCGCTGGCGCAGCCCCTCCCGGGTGAGAACCTCGCCGACCGGTCCCCACCACTCTCGGGTCGCCCGAGCGTAGCCGACCTGCGTCCCCCCGACCAGCCGCAGCCGCAGATCCAGCGGGCGGCGCCGGACCTCGCCGAGGAACTCCGGCATCCGCTCCCGGAAGAGGGCCTCCAGCCGGTCCCAGTCCTCGGGGCCGATCCCCAGCCGGGATCTGGCCACGCGCCCCACGTCGCCGGTGATCCGGCGAAGCCGCCGGTGGGCCTTGTTCCACTCGATCTGGACCGCGACCAGCATCGGCACCAGGTCGTCGAGATCGGAGCTGCTGGCCAGGGCCGCAGCCAGGGTCCGGCTGTCCTGGCTCCACCACCACCTCCGCCTGCGGCCGGGGGCGGTCATTGGGACCCAACCTCCTCCGCCCACCATCTCCGAGGGGGACTGCCCCATCACCACACGCTCGAGATGGGGTACCACTGGTGGCAGCCGCTGCAACGAGTACAGGAGGGCACCGGTGTCTATCTGGTCCGATTCCCCCAGCGGGTGGAGGGACGACCCCATTTCCAGGTGGGCGCGCTCCAGCACCCGGGCGCGCACCTCGCCCGAGGAGCGCAGTACGGTGAGGAAGGTCCGCGTGTAGAGCTCCACCTGTTCGCGCCCGGGCGCCTCTGCCGCAGCCTCGGGCCAGAGGCGGCGGGGCAGAGGCCGCCGGGCGGAGGGCGGGCTCATCGCCGCAGGCGCAGAGGCTCAGCCATGACCACCGGCGAGTCGGGGGCAACGGGCTCGGGGAGCGGCGGGGCCGCCAGGGCCCGGACCGCGAATCCGTACCGGCCGGCCGCCATCGGGGAGAGCAGGGCCCGGTAGTGAGCGTGCCCGTTGGAGGCGGTCTGGTCCAACAGCATGGTCTCCACGGCGGCCGGCGCCAGCTGGCCGTCCTCGGTCACCGGCCCGTGCAGAAGCTGGACCTCCACTTGGTGGGGGCGGAGCTCTCCGAGCTCAGCCACCGCTTCCACCAGCCGGTCGCGACCCTGGGCGGTTGGGCGGCTGCGGGCCGCCAGCCGAACCTTGCTGAAGTTGCGGCGCACCTGGGACCGGAAGCCCGCCAGAGCCAGCGCACCGCGGCCATCTCCGGCCTCCAGCAGGCCCCTGGAGGTGGCCGCGGGCAGGTAGAGGCGGCGCACGTAATCCTCGAGCATCCGGGACCCCAGTGCCAGTGGGGTCACAGTGGCCATCGACCGCCTCAAGATCTCCAGCCACCTCTGCGGCAGGCAGTCGTGCTCCCGATCGTAGAAGGCGGGGAGCACCTCGTCCTCCAGCAGCTGGAACAGCGCCTCCGCCTCCAGCCTGTCCCTCCGGGCGAGATCCGTCTCGTCCTCAAAGGAGGGGATGGCGAACCCGTTACCCTCCTGATAGCCCTCGTCCCACCAGCCGTCCAGGATGGAGAGGTTGATGGCGCCGCTGACGGCGGCCTTCTGCCCGCTGGTGCCGCATGCCTCCATGGGGCGCCTCGGGGTGTTGAGCCAGACGTCGGCCCCCTGGTACATCAGCCGGGCGAGAGCCAGGTCATAGTCCTCGAGGAAGACAAGGCGGGAGCGCAGCTCGGGGTCCCCCGCAGCCAGGGCCAGCTGCTGGATGATGCTCTTGCCCTCCTCGTCCTGGGGGTGCGCCTTGCCAGCGAACACCAGCTGCAGGGGACGCTGCGGATCGAGGAGCAGCTTCCGCAGCCGCTCGGGCTGGGCGAAGAGCAGGTCTCCCCGCTTGTAGGTAGCCACCCGGCGGGCGAACCCGACCAGGATGCCGCCCTCGTCCAGCGCCCGGTCGGTCCATTCCAGCTCGGAATCCGGCACTCCCTGCCTCCGGAGGGAATGGCGGAGCCGCTCCCGAACCGCCCCGATCAGCCTCTGTCGGCCCGGCCGGCGCATCTCCCAGAGTTCGGCTCCAGGCACCGACAGCAGTTGGGAGAAGTCCACCTCCCCCGCCCGGTCCCAGCTCGGCCCCAGCCGGGTGTCGAGAAGCGCGGCGGCCTCAGGGGAGGCCCAGGAGCGCACGTCCACGCCGTTGGTGACCGCGGCGATGGGGATCTCGCCGCCGCCCAGCCCCGGCCACAGCCGCCGGAACATCTCCTGGCTGACCTCGCGATGGAGCTCGGAGACCGCATTGGCCCTTCCCGACATCCGCAGTCCGAAGACCGCCATGTTGAAAGGCGCCGCCGGCTCCTCTCCGGGGAAGTGTCCTAGTGCCATCAACCGGTCCGGGGGAATCCCGAGGTCGGCGCAGAAACCACCCAGGTATCGCTCCATCAGCTCCCGGGGAAAGTGGTCGATGCCGGCCGGGACCGGGGTGTGGGTGGTGAAGACGGTCGCGGCCCGCACCAGCTCAACGGCCTCGTCGAAACCCAGGCCACGGTCCTGGACCAGCTCTCGCAGCCGCTCCAGCACCAGAAAGCCGGCGTGGCCCTCGTTGCTGTGGAAGAGGGCCGGCTCCTCACCCGCGGCCCGCAGCGCCCGGACCCCGCCGACCCCGAGCATGATCTCCTGGAGGAGGCGGTGCTCGACATCACCGCCGTAGAGGCGGTCCGTGATCGGGCGCGCCTCCTCGGAGTTGTCCGCCCCCATCGTGTCCAGGAGGTAGAGCGGGACTCTCCCCACCCACTGTCGCCAGACCAGGGCTCGAACGGGGAGCCCACCCATCACCACCTCGATCCCTGGGCCCGCGACCGGCTCCAGCCCGCGGACCGCGGGGTCCAGCTCCTCGTACGCCTCCTCCTGCCAGCCCTCTCGGCCCAGCCGCTGGTGGAAGTACCCCAGGTGGTAGAAGAGGCCGACGCCTACGAGGGGTCGCCCCTCGGCGGCGGCGACCTTGAGGTAGTCGCCCGCCAGCACCCCCAGTCCCCCTGAGTACTGAGGGAGGTCCTCGCTCACCCCGAACTCGGGCGAGAAGTAGGCAACCTTGGGCATGGCGCCGGGTCGGCCGGAATCCCCGGCCGGCGGTGCCGCAGCCTGCACCTCGAAGGTCTCGACAATGCGCACGGCCCACAAGGTTACCGGCCGGGCCGCTTCCCATCCCGACTCGACCTCCGTGGGCCGGTACGAACCTCCGGGAAACCGCAAGGGGCTCCCTGAGGTGGGGCCCCGCTGCCCGCTGCGGCATCAGAGCTGAGAGCACACGACTGGCGCCTGCTCCGAGGACTTCGCGACCTGGACGATGCCCTCCTTGACCGCGGTCGGGCTCATCTCGCGACCGGGTGACGGATGCACCGGCGGCCGACGCCGGGACATCTGTTCCTGGCGGAGACCG
>JAJZGN010000149.1 GCA_021798435.1 bacterium
TCGCCCTCGATCTCGAAGTACGAGGAGGTGGTGTCGAAGAAGATCAGGTCCACCTCCAGCTGCAGCAACTCCGCCACCTGGAAGAAGACTCGCTCCTGCACCTCCTCTCGCAGGCTCCCAGCTTGGAGCTGGGGGCCAGGCAGCGGTTGGCGACCAGTTGGCGCAGGCCTGCCCCACCCGCTCGGCTCCGTAGCGCTGCACCAGACCCAGCAGCCGGTAGACCTAGCGCATGCGGGTCCAGGGCAGCGGGCGGGCCAGTAGCTGAGTGGCGTAGATTTCGATCGGCTCGCCGCGGCCCACCGCCGCCTGCTGGAGGTACTCCAGGTCGCGCATGGCGTACGCGCGCCCGCACACGACGCCGTGGCAGGAGATCTTCACCAGACGGCTGTCCGCCCACGCGTCGACCTGTTCGCCGATGTGGCCGGGCACCGAGTAGAGCGCCTTCCCCAGGGAGATGTGATGGTCCCGAGCCACTTTGGGGTGGGCATCGATGGGGACCTCGTAGCGGCTCTGAGGAGCCGGCAGCAGGTTCGCCAGCCCAACCTGCCGGAAGTGCTCCAAGGGGCGTTGTTGCGTGGTCCCATGGATCCGCATGCCGACCTCCTCCAGGCACCACCGCCGCATCCCCGCCCGGCCCGAGGCGACGTCTGGGAAGTCCTCGCCGGCAAACCCCGCCTGGCGGCAGTAGGGCACGGCCGGCTCGACCCGGGGTTTCTGGATCGGAGATCTGATGATGCAGGGGTCGACCACAAAGCCACCTTGCCTGGGCGTATTCCAGGAACCCCTCGTTGAGGACGGGATGGAGAGGGTCCGCCTTGATCGCTACCCCCTTCAGGTTGTCGCTGATGACCACCCTGAAGATCCCGCCAAAGAAGATCCATGCCTCCTCAAACCCCTCGATGACCTCCTCCAGACGCTCCCCAAAGGTGAGCCAGCAGAACATGTGGCGGCTCACCACCGAAGTCAGCACCAGCCCCTTGACCAGCCGTCGAGGAGTCCCTGGACGGCGCAGCAGCCCCATCCGCCCGAAGTCGACTTGCAGTTCCTGCCCGGGTTCCCCGTCGTCCACCCGGACGGTCTCCCGGCAAGTCCCAAAGCCCAGTTCCAACACGCAGTACGGGTGCAGGGTGCGGTACGGCACCTCCACCCTGCGCCGCTGCAACAGCACCCGGATCTTGGTCAGGCGCAAGCCCTCGTCCACCCACCGCTTCAGGAGACGGTGCTGGCCCTCCAAGACCTCCCAGGCCTGCTGGTGCCAGCCGCCCGGGCTGGAGCGCGACCAGCACCTCGGTCACCAGGCTGTCGGTGATCTCGCTCGACTCTGGCCGGGACCCCACCATCTCGGCCACCGCCAGGTACCTGCGGACCGTCTTGCGGTTCATCCCCAGAAGTTCGGATGTCCGCCTCAGGCCGTACCCCTTCCGGCGCAGCCGTAGTACTTCACGTACCTCCACCATTGGCACCTCCGGGAGCATGGGCCACCTCCTCTGCGCTGAACGCGAGAAGCGTGCCCGGCTGATGCTCCGAGGGCCAGGTGGTCCCCAGTCACTGGCTAAAACAGCCCCGGGGTGGTCCCTAGTTCGTGGCCACCCCACCCCTTGGGTGGTCCCATGTTTGTGGCAACTGACAAGATCCCATCCCGGAACCTTGCCGCTCGCACCCGAATGAACTTAGATCAGGCCGATCTCAGCCCCAAAGCACCCTCCACGCTGTCGAACTCGGGTTCATCTCTCCATCATCCCCACGACGTGTCCAGCGAGATCGTTGACCAGGGGCAGGGAAAGCTTCGCAGGCTTGCCGGACTCGTCTGTAGCGGACCGTATCTCTGAATGCTACGGTTGGTTCGTGACCAAGGTCATAGCCCAGCGGGAACTGCGCAACCACAACGCTCGGGTGATCGACGAGGTGGTGTCCGGACAGACCTTCCTCGTCACCCGCAACGGCGTGCCGGTGGCCGAGCTCCGGCCAGTTCGGCGGCCACGTCGAACCTTCGTGCCCAGGGCCGAGCTCCTAGCCCTCGCTGCTGTCGGGCCACACCTTGACGCCGCCGAGTTCAGGTCCGACCTCGATCGCATCGTCGATCAGAGCCTTTAGATGTCGACTGGCCTTCTCGACACTTCAGTGGTCATTGACTGGGACGCCCCGGACGTCGCCGCGGCTCTCCCCGACGAGACTGCGATCTGTGCAGTTACCTTGGCCGAGCTGACCGCCGGCCCGCATTTGGCCACGGCCAGCGACGAGAGAGCACGACGCCAGGCTCGCCTCCAGCAGGTAGAGGCGGCCTTCGAAGCGATCCCCTTCGACGCCGCGGCGGCGCGCAGTTACGGCCTGATCGTGGCCTCCGTCGCTGAGACGGGCCGTTCCCACCGCCGCCGTATCTCGGACCTGCTGATCGCCGCCACCGCGCACGCGAACGGATTGACCCTCTACACCCGTAATCCGGACGACCTGAGCGGCCTCGGTGGGCTGATCGAAGTGGTCACCATCTGACGGCGGGGGCGCACGTCAAGCTTCCACAGCGGGGCCGGCTGGGCGGATGGCGACCGAAGGCCGCCTCGCGCGTGGCCGCCGGGGGACTCGAACCCTCGACCTCACGGATGTGAACCGTGCGCTCTAACCGGCTGAGCTAGGCGGCCCGGAGCCCGCAGACAAGTCTACCTGACCCGCCGAGGACTACCCGAGGTCCGCCTGGACCTGCTGAACCGGGTAGGGAAGCGAAGCCTGGACCGTCAGGGTGCCCACCTCGACGCTGGCCAGGGGATGGACGGAGACCCCATCCGACCAGAAACCCGACGCGGTGACCAGGTAGGTCACGACCGCCCGGATCGCGCCCTGGGCTTCGGCCACCTGGGGGATCCAGGGGAGCTGAATGCCAGAGGTCCCGTCCGGCCAGGACCAAGCGGTGGCTTCCGGGGCCGCCTGCACCACCCAGACCACATGCAGGAGCTCGCCGGGATCGCCATCGCCGAGGTCGGGCGCGGTGGTGTTTATGGTGGCGTACTGCACGGCGGGGCTTGGGGTGATGGAAACCGTCACCGGAACGCCCACCACCCCTGGTGGCGGCGGGCTCACAGTAAGGGTCTCAGGGGGGAGTTCCTTCTCCACCGAGGCAAGGAAGCCGGTGGGGTCCAGCCCGGGTCTGCAGCTGGCCGGCTTGACCCCGGGCGGGCACGGGCTGGGGCTCCTGGGCTTGCTCGCGACTCCCGTGAACCGGATCACGCCAGGGTTGCCGCACGAGACGCTCCAGTCCCACCCGTTGTCCTGAATGGGGGTGGAGTAAACGATGGGTACCCGCTGTCCGGCCTGGGTCCAGAAGCTCCCGTTCCAGGCCCATCCGTCCTTGGAGGTGCCGGTGGCCCACTGGGTGACCGAGTACGGGGTGCACGTGGGCACAGCGACCGGGACGAACAGGATCCAGGGATGGTTGCGCGCCGGCTTGGTGGGGGCGGACGGCCCCTGCACCGCGACACAGGTCCCGCCGAACGACACCCCACCGGAAGTCCCCGAGCAGCCTACCGTAGGACCCGGACCAAGGTTGTTGGCAAGTACGGGCGAGGTGGGGACCCCAATAAGGGCCCCAAGCATGCCCAGACCGCAGGTCAGCCAGATCCGAGATCGCACGTCAGGAACCGCTTCTGAGTTGGCGACCAAGCGAGCCACCGTAGTACGGAAAACGGCGATGTCTTGGTAGTCACCGAATCCCCGCCCGAGCGAACCCTTTGCGTCTCTGATCCGACCAAGATCGTGGCTGCCGTCACCGCGGAGTTGCTCGGGTCAGACTTAAAACCGACCTGGACCTCGCTGAAGGCATCGGTCACGCTCAGGACCGTTTCCCCGTTGCCCTTTGCTTGGGTAATTGCGAGTGACTCCGCCGCCAACCAGTTCCCGCAGTCCGCGTACGCGAGGAGCGCGGAATCGCCCCTCTCTATGGCCACGTTCTCGATCAGGTTGTCTATCACCACGTCCTGGGCCACGGTCGCCGCCGATACCCCGGCCGGCAGCGGGTGGGTGGTCGACACCGTGTACGGGGGAACCGTGACCTCAGAGGCAGGCACCTGGACCCCTGGGGCGATGGTGGTGGGGGACGCGGTCGGGGACGGGCTGGCGGAGGGTATGGCAACGGGGGGCGCGGCGCCGCAACCAGCGGCCAGGCACGCCGCCAGCGGAACCAGAGCGAGACTCCGAGCCAATGTGAAGGTGCGCACCGAGCCCATGGCCCCCACCTGAACCTGCGCCACCGATCCAGGTGGCGAAGCCCGAAGGATATCCCCAGAGTCCTGGCAAGGCAAGGGGCCGGCGGCAGAGTTCACGGGATGTCTACCAGCATCACCAGCCCAAGCCTCTCAGCGGCCCGTCCGAGGGAGGCTCGGAGCCACTCCCAGGACCCGCGCTCC
The DNA here is from genome assembly GCA_021798435.1 of bacterium. Taxonomy (GTDB): domain Bacteria; phylum Chloroflexota; class Dormibacteria; order Aeolococcales; family Bog-877; genus JAJYXT01. Next base: position 4,395 of record JAJZGN010000149.1, read on the forward strand.
GGCAGCCACACCCGACTCCCCCTCTCCCCGGTCCGGGGGTCATAGCTGGTGGCCAGAGCCGGGAAGGGTTCATCGTTTAGGTACGGCTCGACCCGCCGGGCCAGGGCTTGGTCGCCGGTGACCTCGACGCCCGGCCACCGCACGACGACGGCCGAGCCGGTGCGCGGGTCCCTGAGCCGGTAGGCGGCGGTCATGCCCGACTCCGGACCTGGGCTTCCATGCGCGGACGGGACGGGGGCAGGGCCAATGCCCGAGGTCCCATCTGAAGCTCTGCCTCGCGCCATGGCGAGATCAACAGCCGCCAGCCCTCCTCCAGAGCCGGAAGTCCACGAGCCGGTTGCTCCAGTTGCAGGCAGCGGAAGATCTCGGCCAGGGTCTCGCACGGCTCGTCCTCCGCGTACGGGCTCACGGAGGGGTGGCGGATCAAGGCACTCTTGAGTTGGTCCGCACTCAGCCCGGCACGCGCGGCCAGGCCGGTGGCCCCCCCGGTTTCGGCCATGATCGAGAGCGCGATCTTCGAAGCCGGCTCCAGCCTAAGCGACTGGCCACGGTGCGCCGTCCGGTCCGGACCGGACGGCTGCTGCGCCAGCTGCCAGTCCAGAGCTGCGGGCCCGGGCTGCCGCAGATCTCTCACGGGGAGCTCCGGATCCCACCTGGGGTCGATCGCGCGCAGCCGCTCCAGGTAGTGCGCCTCTAGCTGGTC
>JAJZGN010000010.1 GCA_021798435.1 bacterium
CGCCCTCCGGGGCGCCGGCCTGCGCCTCCGGCGCCTCCCCGACCTGCCGGTCGTGATGCACCAGCATCGAGGGTGGGAGGACTCCGACCCGGACGAGCGGGACCGCCTCAGCCGGATCAACTTCCGCCGCTTCTACGACCGCTGGCACCACCGCACCGACCTCCTGGTCAGCTCCAGGCCGTCCGGCTGACTCTAGCGGGGCGTTGCCGCCCTTCCCCCACTTTGGGCGTCGGCCGCGCCAAACACGCTGGTAGGGGCTCCTGCGCAGGGCAGTCCACCCCGCCAAGCCCTTCGCGTGGTGAAACCGCTGGTCACCAGCCCCCTATCTGCTGGACCAGTTATTTTTTGGGGACGAGAGGAATCGCAGGCGGGCGTGGATGAAAGCTCGCTCGGCTGCCGGAGGCTCCAACTCGAGGGCAGTTTGGTAGGCGGCAGTCGCTCCGGGTGTATCGCCGAGCCGTCGGAGCAGGTCGGCCCTCGCCACGTGAAGCTGTGGCCACCGCTGAAGTTGGGGGTGCAAGCCGACCATATCGAGGATGACCAGGCCCGCGGTAGGTCCTTCGGCCATGGCGACGGCGACCGCCCGGTTCGCCTCGACTACCGGGGTGGGTTCGTAACGGAGGAGCTCACTGTAGAGGGCAGCGATCTGTCGCCAGTCGGTGTCTCGTCCGCTCCGGGCCGTGGAGTGGCAGGCGGCGATCGCCGCCCACAGCTGATAGGGCCCGGGCTTCCCCTGCCGGAGTGCAGTCTCTAGGAGGCGGTCGCCTTCTTGGATTATCTGTTGGTCCCAAAGGCCGCGGTCTTGGTCTTCGAGCAGGACGATGTCCCCCTCGGGGCTGGTGCGAGCTGCGCGGCGGGCGTCGGTAAGGAGCATGAGGGCAAGTAGGCCGCTCGCCTCCGCTTCGCCTGGCAGCAAATCGGCCACCCGACGGGCAAGGCGCACGGCCGTGGCGCACAAGTCCCCCCTGATCAGCTCGGACCCCGACGTCGCGGTGTGGCCCTCAGTGAAGATCAGGTAGATGACCCGGAGAACGTCGCCCAGCCGATTGGGGAGCTCCTCTGCGCCGGGAACCCGGAAGGCGATGTTCGCGGCGCGGATCTTGTGCTTGGCCCGTACCAGCCGCTTGGCCATGGCCGCTTCACCCACCAAGAACGAGGCGGCGATTTCCGAGGTGGTCAACCCACCGGCCGCGCGCAAGGTGAGGGCCACCCGCGTCTCGCGGTCGAGAGCGGGATGACAGCAGGTGAAGATCAGCCCCAGCTCGTCGTCGTCCATAGCCCCTTGGTTGACGTTCGGCATGGTGACGGCCAGCTCGCGTGCGGCGCTGAACTCCTTGGCTGGTCGCTGTGCCTCGCGGCGGAGCCGATCCACCGCCTTGTGACGTGCCACGCCGATGAGCCAAGCCCTCGGATTGCCCGGCAACCCTTCACCCGGCCAACGCTCGAGGGCGAGCTCGCACGCCTCTTGAACGGCGTCCTCGGCGACCGCAAGGTCACCGACAAGCCGAGTGACTGTGGCGACCGCACCCCACCAATGCTTGCGGAACAGCTCGTCGTTCAGGTTGGAACCCCGACGTTGACCACGGGACGGACCTCGATGGAGGCGCATTTGGCGGCCGGCAGGGTGGCCGCCCACTTGATCGCCTCGTCCAGGTCGGCGCACTCCACAATGGTGTAGCCGCCCACCTGCTCCTTCAGCTCGGCAGCCGGGCCGTCGGTGAGCAGGGTCTGGTCGTGGCGGACCCGCACGGTGGTAGCCGTTGACACCGACTCCAAGGGAGCGCAGTCGACAAGCACACCCGCCGCAGCCATGGCCTCGTTCGCCTCTCGATAGGCGTTGAACTGGGCCATCGCCTCGGGAGTTCCTGGAGCGGGAAGATCCTCGTCGGCACCCCGGTGAAGTAAGAACAGGTACTTCATGGCAACCTCCTCATCGCCGGCCTCCGCCAACTGTCCTTAATTGGTCGAACGACGAGACGGCTGATGGACAGCTTCCCCCTTCGGGATCCTACGCTCCTCGCCCTCTCTGCTCCTCAGGGCCCATACAACGAACCCGCCATGGCCACCTCCGGGCCGCGTGTGATCCAATCCCGTCCGTTCCCGTAAACAACCCGCCCGGTGACGTCTCCCGACCGCCCCTATGCGGGACACGGAGGTGGACGCCGGTGACTCCCAAGATCGGCGCGCCGCGGTCGTTCCGCATGGGCAGCTCTCAACTACGGCGGCGGCAACAGCGACTAGCATTGACCGGCCACGGGGCGCCCCTCGTCGGTCACCTGCACGATCATCGGCCCCGAGGTGCTGAGGACTCCGAGCGCCGTTGATCAGTGCAGTTGCGTGGCGCTGCATAGGGCATGCCCTGTCAGCGCATGGACGCCGCCCACCTCGATGCGCGACATCGCCGCGCGTCGGCCCGCCCGTGCCCTGGCGCGCCGCCTCATTGCCCTACGCAGAAGTAGAGTAGGGGCCCACAAATGGCCCCATGAACGACAAGCCGCCGACCCAAAGATGCTGGTCAGCGGCTCGTGCGTACGCAAAGAAGCGTGAAACACCGAAGTGTTTGGTCGCGGGACAGCAGGCCCTAAGCTCCCACCCCGGGCTCCACCAGCTGCGCCAGCACGTCGGCCGCCAGGAGCCGGCGGTCCAGGCGGTGGCGGAGGTGGGCCACCAGCACGGCCTCGGTCTCGGACAGAAGCCGCTGACCCCATCGGAGCCGCCGCCCCATCTCGAAATCGCCGCGGGCCAGGGCCCGGAGGACCCGGATGGTGGCCGCCTCGCAGCCCAGCCCCCCAGGACTGACGCAGGGCGGCTGGACCACTCCACCGAGCTCGGGGACGAAGTTGCCCCCCCGGTTCTCCAGCGGCCGGTCGCAGCCCATGCACCGATCGAGGGCTGGCAGGTACCCGACCTCCGCGGCCAACCGAAAGAGAGCCAGCACCAGCCCCGGCCGGGGCGGCCGACTTATGTCCAGCAGCCGCTCGGCGTGCTCTCCGACCAGCTCGAAGAGGGCGGGGTCGGGATGACCCTCCTCCAGAAGTCCGTCGGCAGCCTCAGCGAAGAGGGCGGCGCAAGCCAGCCGGACCGGGTCGTCGCCGCGCTCGGCCCTCCCAAGCGGTCGGACCTGCGCCAGCACGTACAGGTTGCGGCCGGGGATCAGCAGCAGCTGGGCCCGACCCAGCAGATCCAGGCCGGCGGCGTTGCGGGCCCGGGGACGGCGCACGCCCCGGGCCAGGCAGCTGACCTTGCCATGGTCGCGGGTCAGGATGACCAGGATCCGGTCCGCCTCCTGGTAGTTGCGGCGCCGGAGTATGACGCCTTCGTCCGCGACGGCCGCCGGCAACGCTAGCCGCCGGACCCGCCGGTGACCTGCTCCTCCGGGTGGGCGGCACCCTCCTTCTCGATCGCGGCCACCTCGCCACGGTCGACAAGGAGTCGTACCGAAGTGATGGCCTGGCGCTCCACCCCCTCGACCCGCAGCACCACGCCCCCCTCCGCCCGCACCTCGTCCCCGACGGCGGGGATCCGCCCCAGGAGGGAATACACGAGGCCGCCGATCGAGTCGAAGTCCTCCCCGCTGAGGTTGAGCTGGAGGACATCGTTGACGTCGTCCAGGCTGGTCGACCCACTGAGGAGTGCTTCCGTGGGTGTGATCACCTGAATCTCCTCGCGCTCCAGGACGTCGTACTCGTCCCGGATGGGGCCCACGATCTCCTCCAAGAGGTCCTCGATCGTCACCACCCCCGCGGTCCCCCCGTACTCGTCGACCACCACGGCCATATGGACCTTGGCCCGCTGCATCTCCTGGAGCAGCTCCCCGAGCCGCTTGGCCTCCGGGACGAAGGTCGCCGACCGGGCCAGGGTGGCCACCTCCAGGCGGGGATCCTGGCGCCACACCTTGAGCAGGTCCTTAGCGTACAGGATTCCCACCACGTTATCGATGGTTTCGTTGTATACCGGGATGCGGCTGTGGCCCCGGTCCAGGACCAGCTCGACCGCCTCCTCGAGCGTGGCGTCGGCGGCCAGGGCCACCACCTGGACCCTGGGAACCATCACCTCGCGGGCGTTCTTGTCGGTCATCTCCAGGACCCCCTGGATCATCTCCCGCTCCTCCTCCTCGACCACCCCTTCGTCGGTGCTGGCCGCCACCACCGCCTTCAGCTCCTCCTCGGTGAGGAAGGGGGTGCGTCGACCGCCCTCCCCAGGGAGGATCCGGGTCAGAAGGGTGCTCGCGGCGGTGAGCACGGCCACCAGCGGATGGAGGGCCCGCGTGGCCCCGGCCACCGTGGGGGCCAGGAGGTTGGCCACCGCCTCGTTGTGCTGCAGGGCGTAGGCCTTGGGGCCGATCTCGCACACCAGCAGGACCACCACCGCCAGTCCCAGGGAGGCCCAGAAGGCGGTGCTGGCTCCGAGGTGGTCCTGGGCCAGGAGGGTGGCTGCCGACGAGGCCAGGACCAGCGCCACGGTGTTGAGCACGAGGACGGTGGAGAGGTAGCCGCCGGGGTTGGAGTGCAGGTGCTCGATGAGAGCCGCCCGCCTGTCCCCCTGCTCCCGCCTCGCTCGCAGCCGTACCCGGCTCACCGAGGTGAGGGCGGTCTCGGCGGTGGCGGCCAGGGAGGCCACGATGAGCGCCCCCACCAGCACCACCAGGAGCCAGCTGCTCAACCCCGCGCCCTCTTCGCATCAACCGGGTCGCAGGGGCCCGGCAGCCACCCTCTGAGGGAGAGAGCCCCGGGCAGGCGGCTGCCTCGTCCTAAGTCCGACGGTGAGCCTGGGCCCATCTGGGCGCAGTTTAGCAGCCGACTCTGACCGCCCCGGGGACGGGCTCAGCGGAAGAGGGCGGAAACGCTCCGGCCCTCGTGGATCCGCACGATGGCCTCGGCGATCAGGGGCGCGACGGAGACCTGCGAGACCTTGGGGTTCCGCTGGCCTTCGGGGCTCAGCGGGATGCTGTCGGTGACCACCACCTCGTCCACGTCCGCCTCATCGATCTTGCGCAGGGCCCCGTTGCTCAAGACCCCATGGGTGGATACCACGTCCACCGACACCGCCCCGCCGGACCGGAGGGCGGTTGCCGCCCCGGCCAGGGTGGAGGCTGTCGAGATGAGGTCGTCAACCACCACGCAGCGGCTGTCCCGCACATCTCCGATCACGTTCAGCACCTCGACGTCGTCGTCCCGGGGCCGCCGCTTGTCGATGATGGCGAGGGGACACTCCAGCAACCGGGCGATGGCTCGGGCTCGCGCCGTCCCCCCCACGTCCGGGGAGACGATCACCAGGGGCTGCCGACCGTGTCGACTACGGATGTGGGAGGCCAGGATCTTACTGGCGGTCAGGGCGTCGACGGGGATGTCGAAGAAGCCCTGGATGGCCTCCGCGTGGAGGTCCAGGACGATCATCCGCTCCGCCCCCGCCACCTGGAGGAAGTTGGCCATGAGCTTGGCGGAGATGGGATCCCTGGCCCTGGTCTTCTTCTCCTTGCGCTGGTAGCCGTAGTAGGGCAGAACCGCGTTGATGCGGGCGGCACTGGCCCGGCGCAGGGCGTCCAGGGTGACGAACAGCTCCATGTAGTTCTCGTTCACCGGAGGACAGGTGGGCTGGATCACGAAGACATCGTGGCCCCGGACCGACTCGCCGATCTTGACGTCGTACTCCCCATCGGCGAACCGGGTGATCTCCATCGGAGCGAGCGGGACTCCGACATCCTCGGCGATCTTGCGGCCCAGCTCCGGATTGGCGGTGCCACAGAGCAGCATGAGCGGGCCGTCCGCACCCCTCACTCGGACTCCTCGGCCTGGACCTCGGCCACCGGCCGGGCGCCGGCGCGATGCCCTTCCACCCAGCCCTCAAGGTTGCGCTGGCTACCCCGGGAGATCGCCAGGGCGCCGGCCGGAACGTCCTTGGTGATCACCGATCCGGCGCCCGTGTAGGCCCGCCGGCCCAGCGACACCGGAGCCACGAGGACGGTGTCAGAGCCGATCCGGGCCCCCTCCCCCACCACGGTCCGGTGCTTCGCGAGCCCGTCCCAGTTGGCGATGATGCTCCCGGCACCGATGTTGACGTCAGCGCCCAGCTCCGCGTCCCCGATGTAGCTCAGGTGGGGCACCTGGCTGCCGGGACCCAGGGAGCTGCGCACGACCTCGGTGAAGGTGCCAAGGTGGCTTCCATCCCCGAGTTCAGTCCCCGGGCGGACGCGGTTGAAGGGCCCGACATGGACCCCCTCCTGCAGCCTGCACAGGCGGAGCTGGGAGCGCTCCACGCGGCAGCGGTCGCCCAACTGGCAGTCGGTCAGCTCGGCGAAGGGCCCGAGACGGCAGTCCCTCCCCACTCGGACCCGGCCGCGCAGGACGGTGGCGGGCTCCAGGACCGTGTCCTGACCCACCTCCACATCGCAGTCGACCCAGGTGGACCAGGGGTCTCGAACCGTCACCCCCTCCGCCATGAGGCGCCGGAGGGTCCGCTCGCGCATCGCCCGCTCCGCGCCCGCCAGCTGCAGCCGGTCGTTCACCTGGAGCATCTCGGAGGGGTCCTCAAGTTCCGTCGTCCGGCAGCCGCCGGGAAGGAGCTGGGGGGCCCAGCTGAGATACCTCTCCCCCTGGGAGTTCTCCGACGTCACCCGATCCAAAGCCGCCCAGACCCCGGGCTGGGGGAACACGTACACCCCGCAGCTGACCTCGACCGTCGAGGACGCCGCCGGCCGGTCCGCCCACTCCACGATCTCCGCCAGTTCGCCGCCCGGCCCCCGTCGCACCTGCCCGTATCCCTGGGGCATCTCGGTGAAACAGGTCAGGAGCACGCCCTGGTCTCCGGCTGCCGACCACGCCTCCCACATCCGGCGCAGGGTTTGGGCGGTGAGCAGGGGCATGTCGACGGGGAGGACGAGGAACGCCCCCTCCCCGTCAAGGCGGGGCCTGGCCGCCAGCAGCGCGTCGCCGCTTCCTCTCGGCTCGAGCTGGTGGATCACCTCGGCCCGCCCGGTGAGGAAGTGGTCCAGCTCCGGCTGGTCGGGCGCGGTCACCACCAGTGGGGTCGCCGAGGAGAGACCCGCTGCGGCACGCAGCAGGTGCTCGATCATCGGCAGCCCTCCCACCGAGTGCAGGGCCTTGGCCCGCGAGGACACCATCCGGGTGCCGCGACCGGCGGCCAGGATCACGACGCGCGGCCCAGAGCGATCCGACAATTCCCACCTCGCGGCCCACCGGTCTCAAGCCCCAGCTTGGGGCGAGTATATCAACGGCTCTATGAGCCGCCCCCTCCCGGCCGCCGGTATTGGCGCTCCAGACGGTAGTGCTCCCGCCACACCAGCCGGTGCAGCCCCAGCCAGCGGGGCAGGTCGCGCAGCCCGGGGATGAAGGGGACCAGCAGCAGCAGCGTGGTGAGCAGACCCACCGTGAGCACCACCAGGAGGTCGGCGTTCTGGGCGGTGCTGTAGGGCGGGATCTGGTACCAAAGGGTGAAGAGCCAGAGCCAGGCCTGCCCGGGGTACCGCCCGGTCTCATTCATCATCCCCCACTGGCTTCCGGTGAGCTTCTGGGCCTGGGCCAGGCCGGGGAAGTAGCCTCCGTCCGCGAGGAAGAGCAGGGGCTTGGTGTAATCGGTGACGTAGAAGCGCCCGCTGTGAAGCAGGAGGGAGTCGAGCGCTCCCGCCCGACCGTCCGCCAGCAGCGCCTGCATCATGAGGTTCACCGGACCGTAGGCGCCCGCCGGCACCCGCACCAGGGGCCCCGCCACCTTGGCCTTGATGAGGGCCCTCTGGTAGGAGGTGAGCCAGGCCTGCTCCTGGCCGGTGCCGGCCGCCTGGTAGGTGGCCAGCGCGCCGCCCAGCCCCGGGCGGCCGACGCTGGCCAGCCGGAGCGGAGCTATGACATCGGTCTCCGGGGCGTTCATCGGAAGGTGGACGCCAGCCCACAGCTGGGGAGCCAGCGGGCCCCAGGTCTGGACCGAGGCGCCCGTGTCCGAGGGATCCAGCCCGTCGGCATCGATGTTGTAGGGAGGCCCGTAGTCGGCGCTGATCGTGGTCCCCTGCAGCTCCGCCGTGGCGGTCTGCAGAAAGTCCAGCGGTGCCGACTTGGCCCAGCTCTGGATCGTGACCGGCGGCACGTCCGGGGAGGAGAGGACCGTGGCCAGCGCCAGCACCACCACCAGCAGCACGACGAGGGCCAGGGCGATCTCCTTCATGAGATCGTAGGGAGCGGTGGGCACCCCCCGGTAGTAGGTCTCCTGGTCGATCTGGCGCCGCTTCATGGCAGCTCCTCGGAGGGGGGCTTGACCACCCCGCGGAGGCGGACCTGGACAACGTGGAGCCCCACCAGGAGGACGACCAGGATGGGGAACAGCATCACGTGGAGCCCGTACATCTGCCCGAAGTTGAGGACGTTGAAGAAGGCCCCCGCCCCCGTGGCGTTGATCGCGTCCTTGGCGTTCACGGCGATCCACTGGGAGTCGAAGTTCTGCTGGGAGAGATACCCCGTGAAGGCGGTGACGATGCTGACCAGGAAGACCACCACCCCCACCATCCAGGTGGTGGCGCGCCCGTCTCGCCACCCCTGGCCGAAGTACTGCCCCCAGAGGTGGAGGACCATGAACACGAAGAACATCTGCACGCTCCAGAAGTGCAGGCTGTTGAAGAAGCGGCCCTGGGGGGAGACGTGCCACCACTGCGGACCGAAGAACGCCAGCACCACCCCGCTCCCGATGGTGAGGATCAGGGCGGCGATGGTCACCACTCCGAAGACGTAGACCCAGGATCCGACGTAGGCCGGCTCCCGGTCAGGCAGAAGGTGCTCGATGGGCAGGTCGCGCTCGATCAGCCGGCGGAGTGACCCGGTCCAGCTCCGAGTAGCGCGAGTGCCGTCGTCCGGCTCAGCGCTCACGGTCGCTCTCCTGATAGGCCCGGCGGCGGCGAGCGCGCCCCGGGAAGGGCAGGAAGAGAGCCAGAGCGAAGAGCAGAACCATGAAGGCGATCAGGCCCAGGTTGGGCAGCGAGATCAGGATGAAGCCCCAATGCAGGTACGGGGCGGGCTGGTCCACTCAAATTCCTCCGCGGCAAGGGGCCGGCACGATGGCTGAGCCGGGGCTCAATCTAGCCGGTTCCCGGGGCCAATGACACCCGGGGAAACACCTGCCCCAAGGACGCAGAAACCCGGTCGCCGCCGGCAGGGACGGTATCCTCGTGGCCATGACCGAGCAGGAGCAGGGCGCCGCCCCCGGGGTGCTCAGCGAGCTGGACGATGCGGGGGTCCTGCGGTTGACCCTCAACCGACCTGAGCAGCGCAACGCCCTCACCGGCGAACTGGCGGAGGAGCTGCGGGCGCGGATCGCCGAGGCGCAGCCCTCGGCTGCGAGGGTGGTGGTGGTGACCGGCACCGGGAGCGCCTTCTGCGCGGGGGCGGACCTGGGTGCCCTGACCGCCGGAGCCCGCAGCGCAGCCGACCGCCGGCAGATTCTCGCCGAGTACTACCGGGCCTTCCTCGACCTGCGCGACCTTCCGGTCCCCACCATCGCCGCGGTCAACGGCCCGGCCATCGGAGCCGGCTTCAACCTGGCGCTGGCCTGCGACCTCCGGATCCTCGCGGAGAGCTCCCGGCTGGCGGCCCCCTTCCTCCGCCTGGGGATCCACCCGGGCGGAGGATGCAGCTGGATGCTGACCAGGACCTGCGGCCCGGCCGCTGCCCGGGAGATCCTCTTCCTGGGCGAGCCGGTGGACTCCCACCGCGCTCTGCAGTTGGGCCTGGCGGCCCAAGTTGTGCCGGACCACGAGCTCGCGGCCCGGGCCCACGAGATGGCACTCCGCATCGCCACCCTGCCCAGCCGGGTGGTACGGGACCTCAAGCGGTCTCTGGCCCTGGCTGAGGACGGCGCCACCTTCGATTCCGTGCTGGCGGTGGAGAGCCTGGCCCAGGCCGAGTCGATGGGGTCGGAGGACGCCCAGGAGGGATGGGCGGCCTTCAGGGAACGGCGCCCGCCCCGGTTCCGCGACCGCTGAGGGGCCCTTTCGCACCGACCACCGCCGAGGGGCACCAGCTGGACATCGAACAGGCGGCGCACCGGGGCCGGCGGGCGACGCACACCTGGCGCCCGTGCTGGATCAGGCGGAGGCTGAAGCCGGTCCAGTCCTCCTTGGGCACCATCTGGCAGACCTTGGCCTCGATCTTCGCCGCATCGCGGGTCCGCACGAGTCCCAGGAGGTTGGCCAGCCGGGTGACGTGGGTGTCGACCGGGAACCCCGGGATGCCGAAGCCGACGCCCAGCACCACGTTGGCGGTCTTCCTTCCGACACCGGGAAGCTGCACCAGCCCCTCCATGCTCCGCGGGACCTCGCCATCGAACCGCTCGAGCAGCTCCCGGCCCATCCCCACCAGGTTGCGCGCCTTGGAGCGAAAGAATCCCGTGGGGTGGATGAGCCCTTCAAGTTCGGCCAGGTCGGCGCTCGCGTAGTCGGCCGCCGTCCGCATCCTCCGAAACAGCTCCGGCGTAACCTGGTTCACCCTCTCGTCAGTGGTCTGGGCGGAGAGGATGGTGGCCACCAGAAGCTCGAGGGGGCTCGTGTGGGAGAGGGCGCAAACCGCCGGATAGAGCTCCGTGAGAGCGGACACCGCGGCCCGGGCGCGCTGCCGGGGCGTCCGCGGCCGGGGGGATGGGAGACCGGGCACCGCACCAGCCTAAGGCCGACGGCGGCCCGCCGTCGGGCGGCGTTGGCCCGGTATCCTGGGCCCATGCCGCTGCGCCATCCCCTACTGCTGCTTGGCCGCGGGCGCCTTCTGGGTCCCCTCGCGGCCGTGCTCCTGGCGGGTCTCCTCTCGAGCTGCTCCGCCTTCGGGGACGTCGGCAACCCCACCGATGCCCACCTCGCCATCCCGCCCGGCAACCAGGTGAGTCAGCCCAACAGCAGCCTCTCCCTGCGGGTCCTGCCCAAGCCCCCGGCCAACCCCCAGTACACGGTGATCATCTACCACAACGTCAACACCGTGGGCGAGTTCGTGCCGGAGTCCCTCACGGTGGCGGTGGGCGCCGTGGTGGAGTGGGTCTGGACCGACCACTACGACCAGCACAACGTCTGGTGGATCGACCAGGAGTTGATCAACTCCCCCACCAAGGGGGCCGGCTATAAATGGGCTGTCCAGTTCCTCTCCCCCGGCGTCTACGACTACTACTGCACCCTCCACCCGGGAATGCTGGGGCGTGTGGTCGTCACCGGCTAGCTGGCGCCGCCCGGGAGCGGCGGCCGGGCTCCTGGTCGCCGCGGGCCTGCTCCTCGCCGCCTGCGCCAGCCCGGCCACCGCGGCCCGCCTGGCCCTCCGTGGGTTCCTCGCTGACGTCCAGGCCCATTCGGTGGTGTACGCCTACACCCTCCTCACCAACCCAGCCGAAGCCGCCACCCCCTTCCTTCCATTCTTCAATGGCGTCAACGCGGCTCGCGCCAGCTACCGGGTGGAAAGCTGCCGGGTTGTCAACCCCAACCAGGTGACCTGCCAGGTGATGGTGACCGATCCCGGCGCCACCCCGCGGGTCATCCAGGTGCAGATGCTGGAGGAGGGAAACGCCGGCGACTGGCTGGTGGCGGCGCCGTTCACAACCCGGGGCGCGGCGGCCATCCAGCTCTTCAAGTAGCAGGCAGGGTTACCCCGGCCTCCTCAGGACGAGACGGCCTCCCCCTTCCGCTCGTGCCGTCGAGCGGGGAGCCGAGGCCGATCCGGCTGGGCATGCTCATCGCCGGCCAGGAGGGCCGCCGCCCGATCCAGGAAGTCCTTGATGGTCGCCTCCGCGACCCGGTGGAGCGCGAAGCGGTCGAAGGTCTCCCCCACCGCCCCGAGTGGCGGCCGGTAGTTGACGCTCATCACCAGCTGGCTCCGGCCGCTCCCCAAGGCCCCCACCTCCAGCTCTCCGTCGAACGCCGGGAACAGCGAGGAGGGACCGGTGGCCAGCCAGGTGAGCGGCAGCACCAGCCGACCAGGGGTTCTCATGGCCGCTCCCACCCGGATCCTCACCTGCTTCCCGACCCTCCACCCCACCAGGCCGAAGCCAACTTCCGCCAGAAGCAGCTGCGCCCTCGCGCTGGCGCTGCTGGCGAGCACCGGGAGCCAGCTCTCGGGAGCCTCCAGCAGCCGGTCCGCGGTGACTTCGTAGCCCTGGGGGAGCTCACAGTAATAGCGCAGGAACATGTCAGGCCTGGGCCACGATGGCAAGGTCACTGCCGGGCCTGGCTTGGGGAGCGGGGATCGGTCGGGGCCCCCCGGCGCCAGCTGGGGCCGCCGGGACTACGCTCCCGGACCGGCCGCCGGGCTCGTGGTTGATGCCGGTCGGGACGGTGACCCGGAGCGCCGTACCGCGACCCGGGATCCCCGTTATCTCGACCCGACCCCCGGCGAGGGCCGCCCGCTCGGTCATCGCCACGATCCCCCCGCCGGTCGGAGAGGACTCTGCCAGGAAGCCCTGGCCATCGTCGACAACCCTGACCCGCAGCGCCCGGGCGCTGAAGACGATCCAAACCGACACCCGCGCCGCGCTGGCGTGGCGTTCGACGTTGTTCAGCGCCTCCTGAACGATCCTGAAGACGTCGGTCCTGCGTTCGCGCCCCAGATTGGGTTCCCGGCCCCTGGCTCGCACCTCCGCCCTCACCCCGGTGCGGACCGCGAAGGCCTGGGCCAGCTGGCGGAGGGAGACCTCCAGGCCCAGGTCGTCGAGTGCGGGCGGTCGAAGGCCATCCGCCAGCCGGCGCAACTCCGCCACGACGCCCAGGATCCCCACCCGCAACGCTTCCAGCTCATCACGCGAACCTTCCGGGACGCCTCCCTCCTGACCCGCCGCCTCCAGCCGTCGGGCCAGGTAGATCAAGGTCTGAAGCGGCTCGTCGTGGATGTCTCGGGCGATCCGTTCTCGGTCCGCCTCCTGCGAGTGCCGAGCCTGGGCCGCGTACGCTGCCGTGAGCCGCTGGCGCTCCGCCTCGGCGGTGACGTCCTGGAAGGCGACCTGGAAAAGGTCCCCTCCGCCCTCATCGGGCAGCGTCGTCACCAGGGGATGCAGCACCAAGGGCGCATGGGAGGCCGAGGTGAGCTCCAGCTGGCCGGGAGGAGAGCCGCCCAGCAACTGCCCGGCGGGCTCCCCGCCGATGAGCTCCGCCAGGCGGCCCTGCTCGAGCCGCCTCCCGAACAGCCCTGAGGCGGCGGGGTTGCTCTGGCGCAGCCGGCCGCTGGCGTCCACCACCAGGGCGGGAACCGAAGAGGCCTCGAAGATCGCTCGGAACCGTGATTCGGCAGACCGGTGGGCGGCAAGGGCGGACTCTAGGCCGCGGCGGGCGGCGGACTCCCGCTCGACCCTTTGACCCACGGCCACGGCCACGACACAACTTATCGCGAGCAGCGTCCCGTCCCCCCAGAGGTCGAAGCGCGAGTCCACGACCACCAGATCGGGCAGCATCAGGACCGTCCCCCAGGCGGCGCTGGCGCAGGCTCCGCCGAGGCCGAAGCGCAGCGCGGCATAGATCACCGGTAGGAGGAAGAGCCCCACGGTCGGGTAGTCGGGTATGCCGCCGGGGAGCCGGACCCCCCGCAGATCCAGGGCCAGGTGCCCGGAGACGATGGCCAGGATCAGCGCCTGGATGACCCAGAAGCGGTGGTCTCGGAGCGGCGGTCTCAGCACCGACCCGAGGACCTCCCGGAATGTCGGCACCGGGGGCATCCCGGACTCCCGCCCAGCGCCGGCGCTCACATGGGAGACTCCGCCCGCGGCCGGCAGCCGGCCAGGATCGCCCGCGCCGCCTCCCGCCCCTGGGCCATGGCACCCACCACGGTGGACGGGCCCACCAGAGCATCCCCCACGGCCCACACCCGCTCCCCCCTCGGGGCCCCGGCCGCGTCTAGTCCCACCACCCCCTGCTCCCTCCAGAGCCAGGTCCACCAGCCCGCCCTCCCTCCCGGGGCGCTCCCTGCCGACCTGCGCCGGGACCTCAGCCAACCGCCCCGCTGCGCCGGCGTTTCGGCCGCCGCCAGCGTCACCTCGCGCGCCAGGGCCAACGGCCCCACCGACCCGCCGGAGAGGATCCCACTCGCCAGCCAGCGCCGTGGCGGGATGGCCTTCCTGAGGTCTACGGGCGGCAGGGGCAGATCGACCAGGGCGGCAGCGAGCGCAGAGTCCACCCGGTAGCCGAGTGCGAACACGACCCGGTTGACGCTGAGACGCTCCGGCCCACCTCCCGCGATCTTGGGCCGGTCGCCGACTCTGCGCTGCACCGTGGGACGCAGCCATGCCGCCGACACCCCGAGGGCGTCCCCCTCCAGCCGCTCCACGGTCGTGGAGAATCGGACCTCGACCCCCTCCTCCCTGGCCTCGGCCAGCTCATCCCGCCTCACCCGGGTGAAACGCTCGTCCATCCACTCCACCGCGGTCACCTCAGCGCCGAGGCGGCGCACGCTTCGCGCCACGTCCATCGCGGTGTTGCCGCCACCGATGACCAGGACCCGGACGCCCGGCCCCAGCTCCGGCAACACGGCGCCTTCTTCCAGGGCCCGCTTGGCCCGCCAGAGGAAGGCGGTGGCGTCCTCGACCCCACACAGCTCCCGACCCGGCACCGGCGGGATCAGCGGGACGCTCGCACCGTGGGCCAAGAGGAGCGCGTCGTGGTCGTCCAGCAGCTGCGCCAGGGTGATGTCGGTGCCCGCGGCACAGCCGGTCTTGAGCTCCAGGCCGGCCTCCTGGAGGGCCGTCACCGGACGGCGCCCGACTTCGGCCGGAAGGGTGAAGTCGGGGATACCCCATCTCAGGACGCCGCCCGGCTCGCCGTCCTTCTCGTACATCGTCACCTTGGCCCCCGCTTCCATAAGCTCCCAGGCGGCGGCGCACCCGGCCGGTCCTGAACCGACCACCGCCACCTTGAGCGGGGTGGGGCTGGCGGAGCCCACCCGGGGAGGTGGCACCGGCGCCCGCTCGGTGACGAACCTCTCCAGCAGTCCGATCGCCACCGGCTCTCCACCCGCCAGCGCCCAGGTGCAGGCCCCCTCGCACTGGACGCTCTGGTCGCAGACCCGGCTGCAGATGTCAGGCAGAACCGAGGTCTCGCGCAGGACGGCGTGCGCGCCCCCCAGGTCCCGCTCGCGGATGGCGGCGATGAAGCGGGGGATGTCGTTGTGCGCCGGGCACCCCTCGAGACAGGTCGGGTCCGGGCAGGCGAGGCAGCGCTCCGCCTCTCGCAAGGCGTCCTTCCAGGTGCTGAAGCCGCGCCGCACCTCGGTGGTGTTCCCGCGCAGCCGGCTGGGATACAGGGTGAGGGAGGTGTGCCGGGGCCCCACCACGGTGGGCCCGGCGACGGAGATGGCGGAGTAGGGGCACACCCGCTGACATTGCCGGCAACCGACGCAGAGGTGGTCGTCAGCCTTGGCGATCCACCTCTCCTGATCCAGCCCCAGCGCCCCGGTGGGGCAGCGCACCACGCACTCCTGGCAGCCCACACAGCGCTCGCTGTCCACCCGCACGTAGGCGTGTGGGGCTGGAGGTGCCAGCCGAGGCCCGATTCCCGCGCGGACCTCGACAGTCATCCGCGGCTCTCCCCAGCCCTTCCCGCCGGCGTCATTGGGCCCCCCCCATGGCCACGTACAGGGCCGCCACGCCGAGGCCAGCGACGACCACGGCGGAGGTTCCCAAGAGCCTCAGGCCACCCAGCCTGGTGGTGAGAGGTGCCAGGTCCCGCCCCGAGATCCTCCAGGTAGCGTAGGCCGCGCCCAGGGTTCCGACCGCGGTGACCACCACCTGGCTGATGACGACCCCCTGCGGGGTGAGGAGGTGCAGATTGTAGAGGGAGGAGTGAGCCGTACCGAAGAGGTTCCAGCCGAAGCCGAAGGGATCCGAGATGGCCGGGACGATCCGGGGCGCGTGGTACCAGAACCTCGGCAGCTGCCGGGCGAGGTAGTCCGCGGCCATGAGGGGGATGAAGCCGTAGGCGAGCGGCGCGAACCAGCTGCTGAAAGAACCCGCCCGTCCCGGCGCCCGGCGCAGGGACCTCAACAGAGCCACGCTGCGCTTGGCCAGGAGCTCCCTCACCCCGAAGGCGTAAGCGGCCACCAGGAGGGCGACGATGGCGATGATCGCCAGGTAGTCGACCGGGTTGGGGTAGCCCGGGAACCCGGTGTGGAGGTTGAGCCAGCGGTCCAGAGGGGCGTAGAAGGGCATCGCGTTGACCTGCTGGAAGACCACCAGCCCGAACAGGATGGCCACCGCCCAGGCCACGTCGACCCGGCGGCGGACAGGCGCCACCACCGAGGTGAGGGGCTTCTGGAGGTAGACCCCGACGTTGTCGTAGGGGCAGTTCTTGATGCACTCGGTGCACAGCCCGCACATCAGGTTGGAGGTGGCGCTGCCGGGCCACTCGTACCAGGGGCAGGGGTAGCCGCGCTCGCTGCCCCGCATGCAGTCCTTGGTGGGGCAGGTCAGGCAGCGCTCCCGGTCCCGAGTGCGCATCCCGGCCACCATCCCGGCGGAACCCACGGTCCCGATGAGGGCGGTGAGCGGGCAGAGGTAGCGGCAGAAGGTGCGGCGCTCGAAGAGAAGGAAGGTGATGAGGGCAGACCCGATCACGAAGAAGACCAGAAAGCTGGTGAAGCGGGGGTCGCCGGGGGCGGCGATGTTGAAGTACTCCTCGAACCAGGTGAGGCCGAGGAACATCACCACCGAGGGCAGCAGTGCCCATCTGCTGAGCCACTCCGGCCAACGCAGGTGGAGGCCGATGGAGATGGCATGTCGCTTCCAGAAGGTGTGGCGCTGGACCCATTCGGCGAAGCCCCCGAAGGGACACATGACGCACCAGCCGCGACCGATCCCCACCATGAGGAGGAACACGGCGCAGAACCAGATGTACCAGGTGATGACGGTGGCGAAGTTGTGGGTGGGGGCCAGGATTCCCATCAGGCCGGTCACGATCACCAGCCAGAAGATGATCTGGTTGGGTAGGATCAACATGAACTGGAAGGGGCGGCTGCGCAGCAGGCGCCCCACCCTCGGATCACGGGAGATGTCGACCTGGGGATCGGTCGGCCCGAAGTGAGCCTCCAGCCCCGCGCGGGAGGGCTGGCGCACCCGGCTGGGCAGGTCGCGGACCGGCAGTTCCTTCAGCGGCAGAGCCATTCTGGGATGCACCTCCTGTGGCACTCGAGGGATTCCACCTGGGACGGTAGGCGGTATCCCCGGCGAGGGGCAGGGCCGAAAGCCCCCTGAATCTCGGGACCTTCGGTCCTGCCTCGCTGCTAGAGTTCTGCTCTGACCAGTGGCCAGCGCCAGCCCCGATCGCCGTGACCTGCTGCTGGAGGCGGGCTTGGCGCTCACCTCCGAGCTCTCGCTGTCGGCCCTGCTGCGGCGGATCGTGAAGCTGGCCTGCCAGCTGACCGGCGCCAGGTATGGAGCGCTCGGAGTTCTCGGCCCGGGCGGCGGGATCTCCCAGTTCACCACCCACGGCGTCAGCGCCGCTGACCGGCGCCGGATCGGTGGCCCTCCGGCGGGCCGGGGGCTCCTCGGGGCCCTGCTCCGCCCCGGGCCCCCGGTGCGCCTGGACGACCTCGGGTCCGACCCCAGATCGGTGGGGTTCCCACCGCACCACCCGCCGATGCGGACCTTCCTGGGAGCGCCGGTGGTGATCCGCCGGACCGTCTTCGGCAGCATCTACCTCACCGAGAAGCGGGGAGGACTGCCCTTCACCGCGGACGACCAGCGGGCCCTGGAGGTGCTCGCGGGCCAGGCTGCGGTGGCCGTCGCCAACGCCACGCTCTATGAGCGGGCGGTGTCGCGGCAGCGCTGGCTCGGAGCTCTTCAGGAGGTGGCTCAGGCCACCCTGGTGGGACGTGAGCCGTCCGATGTGCTGGGGCTGGTGGCGACCCACAGCCGGGAGCTGATCGGCGGCGGAACGGCCCTGGTGGCGCGCGCGGACGGCGGCGGCCGGCAGGGACCCGAGGTACTGGCCTCCGCCGGGCCGGGAGCCGCGAGTCTCGCCCGGAGGGTGGGGACCGCCCCCCGCGATTCGGTCCTGAGGGCGGTCCGCCGGGGCCGGCAGCTGGTGATCCAGTTCCCGGCTCCGACCCGGCCTGGCCGGGGCCCCAGGACGGCGCCGCTCGCGGTCCTACCGTTTGGGAACTTTGGGCCCAACCGGGGCGCCCTCCTGGCCCTGGGACCAGCCGGAGCGGCGTTGCCGGAAGCGGACGCGATCGAGATGCTGGCCGCGCTGGCCGCCCAGAGCGCGGTGGCGCTGGAGTTCCAGCAGCGCCAGAGGGAGCGGCAGCGGCTGGCGCTGCTGGACGAGCGGGAGCGGATCGCCAAGGAGCTCCACGACGGGGTCATCCAGTCTTTGTTCGCAGTCGGAATGGGGCTGCAGGCGGTAGCCCCGGCCGCCGATGAGGTCACCCGCCAGCGGATCGAACGGGCGGTGCTGGAGCTCGACCAGGTGATCGGTGACCTGCGTCGGTACATCTTCGGGCTCCGTCCTGGGATCCTGGGCTCCAGCCACCTGACCGAGGCGCTGCGTCGCCTGGGGGAAGATTTCCAGGAGCGCTGCGGGGTCCGCACGGAGGTTGAGGTGGACGACGAGGTTGAGGTGCGGCTGGGCCTGCAGGCGGGCGAGGTGGTCCAGCTGACCCGAGAGGCGCTGTCCAACATAGGCCGGCACGCCCTGGCCGCCAGCTGCCGGGTGCGGGCCCGGGCGGGGGCGCGATCCACAGTGGTCACCATCACCGACGACGGTCGGGGCTTCACCGCGCGCCAGGCCGGAAGCCGCGGCCAGGGTTTGCAGAACATGCGGGATCGAGCCCGAGGGATGGGCGGTAGGCTGGAGATCAGCTCCGCCCCTGAGCGGGGCACCCGCCTGCGGCTGGTGGTGCCCCATGGCTGAGCCGCCCGCGCCCGGTCGCTTGCGGGTGATGCTGGTGGACGACCACGAGCTTGTCCGCGACGGCCTTCGCGCGGTCCTGGGAGCTTCGGGGGAGTTCGACATCGTCGCCGAGGCCGCGGACGAGGCGGAGGCGGTTCGTGAGGCCGAACGCACCAGCCCTGATGTGGTCCTCATGGACGTGCGACTGGTGTCGGGAAGTGGGATCGCGGCAACTCGGGAGATACGGGCCCGGCGGCCCAACACCAAAGTCCTGATGCTCACCTCCTTCGCGGACGACGAGGCGCTCTTCGCCTCGATCATGGCCGGCGCGGCCGGTTATCTCCTGAAGCAGATCCGCGGTGGGGAGATCGTGGCCGCGGTCCGTGCCATCGGAGCCGGGGGAAGCCTCCTAGACCCCGCCTTGACCCGGAGGGTCCTGGACCAGTGGCGGGAGGCCAGAAGCCGGCTCCGGGACGAGCGGCTCGCCCGCCTCTCAGCGCAGGAGGAGCGCATCCTGGGCCGGGTGGCGGCTGGGCGCACCAACCGGGAGATCGCCGCCGAGCTCCACCTGGCCGAGAAGACTGTCAAGAACTATGTTTCCACCATCCTGGACAAGCTGGAGGTGGCCCGACGGGCGGAGGCGGCCGCCTATCTGGCGCGCCACGGACGGGGGCCGTCCTGACGGCCGAGGGTTCCTGGGGTCGCGGGCCTGCGCAGGTCAGGTCGGAGACTTCGAGCGGGTAGCCAACTGGGGGCGTAATCCTCCCGGGACTCGCACTGAACGGCAGGGCCGCCGGCGGGCGCCGGGGACGGTCAGACCCGGGAGGGGGACGGCTCCCCAGCTTCCTTTCGCGGCGCCCTCACCGCTCCAGCCCCCACCGCTCCTGCCGCTACCTCCGGAGCCGCGGCGTGGGGGGCGGAGATGCCCCGGTGGGGCTCCAGGACCTGGTCGATGATCCCGTACTCGACCGCCTCCTTCGCCGTGAGGAAGAAGTCCCGGTCGATGTCCCGCTCCACCTCCGCCAGCGGACGCCCGGAGTGATGAGCGATGATTTCCGCCATCCGCCGGGTGTTGGCCAGCACCTCGCGCAGCTGGATCTCCATGTCGCGGGGGGCGCCGCGAGTTCCAGCAGTTCCTTGGTGGATCATGATCTTGCTGCTGGGGAGCGCCATCCGCCTGCCCGCCGCCCCCCCGCACAGGATCATGGCGGCGGCCGACATCCCCATCCCGATGCAGGTGGTCGCCACCGGACAGCTCACCTGCTGCATCAGGTCATAGATGGCGAAGCCCGCGTAGGCCATCCCACCTGGCGAGTTGATGTAGAGGTGGATCTCGCGCTCCGGATCCTGGCTTTCCAGGTAGAGCATCTCCGCCACCAGCAGGTTGGCGACCCGGTCGTCCACCTCCTCACCCAGGAAGAGGATGCGCTCCTTCACCAGCAGGGAGTAGATGTCGAAGGCCCTCTCCCCCCGGGACGAGCTGTCCAGGACGGTCGGCACGAGACCGGCACTCACCGACATTCCTCCCCTGGGGCCCACCGGTTCGCCACCTGACTCACCCCCCCTCTCATATCAAATAAAGGATATCATGGAAGGTATGCCAGGGTCGGGGCCGGGAACGTGCAGATGACGGGGCGCAGGCACGACACCCCCTTTCCGGGGTTCCGGGAGATGGCGGAGCGCCGCCGGCAGCTGGGAAGCGAGCTCACGTCCCGCCGGCTGGCCGCGGGGCTGTCGCAGACGGAGGTCGCCGCCAGGATGGGCACCTCGCAGTCCGCGGTGGCGCGGCTCGAGGCGGGGAAGGGGGATGCCAGGATCTCCACGGTGGCCAGGTACGCGCACGCGCTGGCGCTCCGGGTGGAGATCACTCTGGAGGATCGTGGCTGACGGCCCGGCTCCGCCGGGCTGGGCGTTTCTGGAGGAGGAGCTGGCCGCCCGCGGGACGATCCTCATCCAGGGGCACCTGGACCAGCGGCTGGCCACCCACGCCGCCGCCCGGCTCATGGAGCGTGACGCCGTCTCGGACGCCCCGGCAAGCGTCCGCCTCTCCACCTCATCAGGGGAGGTCAGCGCCGCCCTGACTGTGATGGACACCATCGCCGCCCTCGGCGTCCCTACCGAGGTCACGGCGGTGGGGGCTGTGCAGGGCCCCGGCCTCGGGGTGCTGGCAGTCGCCGCCCGGCGGCTGGCCACCCCCAACTGCCAGCTTTCCTTCTCCTCCCCTCGA
>JAJZGN010000150.1 GCA_021798435.1 bacterium
AGCCAAGGAGACCTGCCAGCCGCCCATAGGCGCCCAGAAGCGCAGCCCGGGCCGCCGCCGGGTCCAGCTCCTCACTCGTAGCGCAGCACCTCGAGCGGGCGCACCCGGACCGGTCCCCAGGCTACGAGCGCCGCGGTCACCACCGCCACCAGGATCGCGCCCACCACCAGCGCCAGGGCCAGAGGGGTCGGGATGCCGAGGTTGATCTTGATCACCAGGCGCTGCAGCGGCAGGAGCACGAGGGCGATCGCCACCATCCCCCCCGCGGCCCCCAGCCCCGCCACGGCGGCGGTCTCGGTGAGGACCTCGCCCAGGACCGCTCCCCGCCCCTGCCCCACGGCCTTCAGGATCCCGATCTCTCGCCGCCGTTCCAGCAGGGCCAGGGCCACGGAGTTGGCGATGATCACGATCCCCGCCAGAAGGGCCAGGGAGGCGATGGCGGTGAGGAAGAGGATGGCGTTGTTGAGGAACTGGTCGATGATCAGGGTGAAGTCAGCGAGGCTGACCACCTGGGCCCCCGGGTC
Source organism: bacterium (assembly GCA_021798435.1). Classification (GTDB taxonomy): domain Bacteria; phylum Chloroflexota; class Dormibacteria; order Aeolococcales; family Bog-877; genus JAJYXT01. The sequence continues at coordinate 525 of JAJZGN010000150.1, forward strand.
GGCGCTCCGGAGCTGGGTGGCGGCCGCGTCGGCGCGCTTGGGCGGGAACTTCAGCTCCAGGACCTGCTGGAGGTTGCTCCCGGCCACCGTGGCGGCCGTCTGCTGGGTGGCCAGGATGGGGGCCACGGTGGTGGTGATGGAGATGCCCTTCTTGCTCCCCGCGGAGGTGGCGGTGTAGAGGCCGACCACCTGGAGGGTGACCGGGGCCGCGTGGGGCGCCAGCGGGTCGATGGTGGTGATGGTGTCCCCGGCCTTGAGGTCGAACGGCGACCGGGAGAGGGCCGTGCTGACGAGGACTCCGTTGGTGGAGGCGTCCGAGGGTCGCAGCTGGCGGCCCTGCTTGATGGTCACGTCGGGAAGGGTGCCGGAGGTGACCCCGAACCCCTGGATGCCGCTGGTGAGGAAGGCCAGCTCGGAGCGGTCGCTGCGGCTGAGGGGGGCGACCACCTCAGAGATGGGCCGACCGTTGATCGCCACCGGCGCGGAGATGGCCGCGGAGGTGGAGAGCTCGGAGCTGCTGCCCAGCCCCCTCGCCGCCTGGACCAGGTGGGTGGCGCTCTGCCCAGGAGCCACCGCGATCACGTTGTAGGTGGTGGACTGGGTGATGATGCTGTCGAGGTCGCTGCGGATGTCGGTGCCCAGGATGAGGATGAGGCCCACCGCGAAGACGCCCACGAAAAGTGCCACCGAGGTGGCCGCGGTGCGGGTCCTGGTCCGCTCGGAGTTGCGCAGCGCCATCCTCACCACCGCCTTGGCCGGACGGGGCAGCACCACCACCAGGTATCCCAGGAGGGAGGCCAGGATCAGGAGCGCCCCCACCGCCCGCAGGCTGGCCACCGTGGTGATCGCCACCGACACCAGGAGGGCCAGGGTCACGAGCAGGACGTGCGCCGGGGTGAAGCGCTCCGGCACCGGCAGGTGGCCGATCAACCGGAGCGCCTGGCTGAAGATCAAGGTGAGGATGGCGAGGGCGACCCCGGTGCCGATCACCAGGATCAGGGCGAGGCTCGCCGAGCCCAAGATCGCCGAGGCCAGGAGCCAGAACAAGACCGCCACCACCGCCAGGAGGACGGCGCTCGAACCGACGACTCCGGCGGTGACCTCCGCCGGAGTGTCCCGGAGGACCGCGGCCGGGCGCACCCGGCTCAGCCTCACAATCGGCAGGAGGGCGAAGATGCAGGTGGTGGCCACCCCGATCGCCACCCCGGCGAGAACGATCTCCCAGCTGATGGCGAAGTTGATGACTACGTTGGCCACCCCCTCGAGAAGGGCGCGGACGGCATCGGAAAGCCCGATCCCCACCGCCGCGCCACCCACCCCGCCCACCAGCCCCAGCATCACCGCCTCAAGGCCGAAGAGCAGGTAGAGGTCCCGCCGCCGGTACCCGGTGGTCTTGAGCATGGCGATCTCCAGCCGCCTCCGGGCCAGGCTCACCTGCATGGTGTTGACGATCCCGATGCCCCCGATGAGGAGGGCCGCCAGCCCCGCGATGGAGAGGAACTGGGTCAGCTGCGAGCTGGCCTTCTTGTCAGAGTTCAGCGCCTGCTGGACGGTGGAGACGGTGGCCAGCGGCAGCTGGTCGGTGAGCTGGCGGGCCACCTGGGAGGCGGCCCTCGAGCTGGCGGTGGTCAGGTAGATCTCCCCGTAGTCGACCAGCGCCGAACTGGAGACGGCGGCGTTGAGGGTGGCGTTCGACACCACGAGGTCCTGGTCCATCCCCGCCGGGAGGGAGCCCTGGGCGATTCCCCCCACCCGCCAATACACCGGACCCTTGGCCCGGGCGAGGTTGACTCGAACCTCACTCCCAACCCTGGCACCCAGCAGGCTCTCGATGGTGGACGAGAGCACCATGGTCCCGGGGCGCGAGATCAGCTGGCGGAAGGTGCCCTCAGCTCCCGGCCGCAGGGCCACAGTGCCCACCAAGGGGAAGGTGGCCGGATCCACGGCGTCCACGGTCGCGGAGACCCCCTGGCCGCCGGGGCGGATCGCCGTCGAGGAGTACTCCCGCACCGCGGTGTACCCCGTGATCCTCCGAGAGCCCTGCAGCTGCTGGAACGTCCGGAGCTCAGACTGCGGGAAGGGGACGGCCACCGAGACCACCGAGACGTCACCCCCGTTCGCCTGGCGGACATTGGCGGTCAGCGAGCTGTTGACCATCGAGGCGGCCATCTGCAGGCCCACGATGGCCATGACCCCGACCCCCACGCAGAAGGCCGCCAGCACGGTCCGGCGGCCGCCGCGGATCAGTGAGCGAGTGGTGTAGCGGAGGTAGAGGCCGGCCTTCACCGAGCGCCCGCGCGGGGGCCCGGATGGTCTCCCACCAGCCGGCCGTCCGAGATCTGCAGCATCCGCGTGGCGTAGCCCGCGATGGTCGAGTCGTGGGTGGCGATCACGAAGGTGGTGCCCATCCGCTGACGCAGGTCCCAGAGCAGCTCCAGGATCTCCTTGCCCTGGGCGGCGGCCAGGTTGCCGGTGGGCTCGTCGGCCACCACGAGCGGCGGCTCGGTGGCCAGCGCCCTGGCGATCGCCACCCGCTGCTGCTCACCACCGGACAGCTGGTTCGGGCGGTGCTCCAGCCGGTGGGAGAGCCCCACCAGCCCCAGGAGTTCGACCGCCCGCGCCGCCGGCGAGCCCCGCCAGCGGCCGGCGTACAGCGGCACCTCCACGTTCTCCCGCGCGGTCAGGGTGGGGATGAGGTTGAAGGCCTGGAACACCATCCCCACGGTGCGGTTGCGGATTCCCGCCAGCTGCGACTCGCGCATCTTCGACACGTCCACCCCGTTCAGCAGCACCTGACCCTGGCTGGGGTTGTCCAGCCCGGTGATGCAGCCCAGGAGGGTGCTCTTGCCGCTTCCCGAGGGGCCCATCAGGGTGACGAACTCCCCGGGGGGAATGGAGAAGGTGATGTCCTGCAGGATCTCAAGCTCTTCAGACCCGAGGCGCAGCGACCGGCCGAGGTGCCGCACCTCCAGGACCGGGACCACGCCGACCGCCGGGGCGGAGCCGTCCGCCCGGGGGGGGGAGGAGGCGGTGGCGAAGTCAGACATTGAGGACCAGGGGGATGATGCCGGAGGAGGGGTCCGGAGGGGGCACCTCGGCCGCCATCCAGTGTGAGGCCGCGCGGAGGCGGCCGACATCGCCCGAAAGTATGAAAATTTTCGCCATGCCGAGGCAAATATAGTGGACGGGTTGTGATCTCCGCCGCTTTGTGTTCGGCCGAGCTGGCCATGCCCCGCCGGGCCGACCTCGGAAGGGTGCAGCGGGCCGCGGACCAGCTGGCCGGCTGCGTCACCCTGGTGGGCCTCACAGACAACCACACCGCCCGGCCCCGGCTCTCGCCGCTGGCGGCCGTGGGCTCGTGCCGGGAGCGCGGGCTGGCCGCGGTCGTCCACCTCTCGCTCCGCGACCGCACCCGCCTCGGCCTCCAGCAGCAGGTGATGGGGGCGGCGGCACTGGGAGCGGCGGGGATCCTGGTAGTCCGAGGCGACCCGGGGGCGGAGCGGGCGGCGGGGTCTCCCACCGTGGCCGAGGCGCTGGCGGCGATCCCCGGCTGGGTTGCACCCCAGCAGCTGCTGCGCGGCTCGGTGGTGAACCCCTTCGCCGATCGCCGGCGCGAGCTCCGCCTCCTGGAGCGCAAGGCGGCCTCCGGGCTCGACTTCGTCCAGACGCAGATGGTGTTCGACCTTGGCGCGTTCGACGATTTTCTCGCGGACCTGTCCGGGGTCCTGGCTCCCGCAGTCACGGTCTTCGCCAGCGTGGGGGTGATCCGCTCCGCTCGCAGCCTCCAGTTCGTCCGCCGGGCTCTCCCCGACTGCCCGGTCCCCGAGGCCTACGCCGAGCGGATAACTTCGGGAGAGGGAGCGGAGGTGGCGGTGGAGATCGCCGGCGAGCTGGGGTCCCGCCCGGAGCTTCGCCTCCACGTCATCCCACTGGGTTCGGAGAGCCATGCGGCGCGGATCTGCGCCGAGTTCAGATCCCGCCGGCTGGGGCTGCTGGCGGCCGCGGGGTGACAGCTCCGGCTGGAGGGTCGCTGGCCAGCGGCCGTGGTGCGGACATGGGGCCCGCCGAGTTCCGCCGGCAGGGCCGGGAGGCGGTGGAGCTGGTCGCGCGGTACCTAGAGGGGCTGGAGGGGATTTCTCCCCTCCCGGAGGTGGCTCCTGGCGAGGTCCTGGCGGCGCTGGCGCCGTCTCCCCCAGCGGAGGGGGAGGAGCTGGGAGCCATCCTGGAGGACATCGAGAGGATCCTGCTTCCCGGATCGACCCACTGGAACCACCCCCGCTTCTTCGCCTACTTCAACAGCACGGCAGCGGCGGCCGGGATCCTGGGGGAGCTCATCGCCGCGGGGATCAACGCCAACGCCATGCTCTGGAGAACTGGCCCGGCGGCCACCGAGCTTGAGTACCTCACCTGCCGGTGGCTAGCGGAGCTAATCGGGCTCCCCGAAGGCTTCGATGGCCACATCAAC
>JAJZGN010000151.1 GCA_021798435.1 bacterium
AGGCCCGGCCTCGAGCGCCTGGAGCACCTCATCCGGCTCCAGCTCCAGCTCACGGGCGATCTCGGCCACGGTGGGACTGCGTCCCAGCCGCTGGGCCATCTCCTGCTGCACCCGGACCACCTTGGCGTAGGTTTCCTGAAGTCGACGGGGGACCCGAACCGCCCAGCTCTTGTCGCGGAAGTAGCGCTTGATCTCCCCGAGGATGGTGGGGGTGGCGAAGGTGGTGAACTCCAAGCCGAGACCGGGGTCGAAGCGCTCAATGGCCGCGATCAGGCCCAGGAAGCCCACCTGCTCCAGGTCCTCCAGCGGCTCCCCCCGCCCAGCGAATCGACGGGCCAGGGAGCGCACCAGCGCCTGGTACTGATCCACCAGCCGCTCCCGAACCTCCGGCGAGTGGCGGAGGTGGTATTCCTCGAAGAGGCGGTGCTGCAGGTCGCGGTCGTAGCGGGTGGGGCTGCTGCGGAACCCCGCCTCGGTCACCGAAGTCGATACTTGGCCAGACGGACGTGCAGAAGCCCGCTCCCCACCGCCTGGAAGTCGACATCGTCCGCGAAACAGCGCAGCATGTGGATGGCTAGGTCCAGCGCCTCTCGCTGGTCCCGGGTCCCGGAGGCGGCCGGGACCGGCTCACCACGGCTGTGCAGGAGGCGCACGTCCACGCGCAGGGCATCCTCCTGGGCGTCGAAGGCGATGCGCACCCTGGCGTCCCGCAGGCCGGCGGCCAGCGCCACCCCAATGGTGTGCTCACAGGCCTCGGCGATGGCGATGTTGAGCTCCTCCAGCGCCTCCACACCCAGCCCGGCCACGCTGGCCATTCCCGCCGCCGCCCGCTTGGCCACCACGATGTACTGGGGGTCGGCGGGAATCCGCAGCTCGGTTTGAGCGGCTGGCGCTGAACTCATCACCTCAGTGCATCCCCCAACCGCGGCCTCCCCAAACCCAAGGACCCGGGGCGACCCGCCGGCCTGGTTCCGATCCCTGCACCACCAGGTGGGTGCGCCGCACGCGGCTTTCCACTTCCCCCCAAGGAGGCTTGTGGGCCACCAGCTCTGTTGGCGCTCCCGGGAAATTCATCACTAGGGTCGGGCGCTGGCGTTCGGCGGGGCCCCGGGCCACCTCCACGGTAGCAGATGGCCAGAGGCTCAACTTTGGGCGGGAGGCGCCGCCAGCCTCAGTCCGACGTCGGCCAGCTGCGCCTCCGCCACCTTGGTGGGGGCGCCCGTCATGGGGTCGCCGCCAGTCTGGGTCTTGGGGAAGGCGATCACCTCGCGGATGGTGGTTTCCCCCAGCCCCACCATCACCATCCGGTCGATGCCGGCGGCGAATCCGCCGTGCGGCGGAGGCCCGTAGCGAAAGGCTTGGATCAGGAAGCCGAACTTGGTCGCCACCTCGGCCTCGGTCAGTCCGAGCACCGAGAAGATCTCCGCCTGCTGTTGGGGGTCGGTGATGCGCAGGGAGCCCGAGCCCAGCTCCACCCCATTGCAGACGATGTCATAGGCTCGGGAGCGGACCTTCTCGGGCTCTGTTCGCAGTAGGCCCCAGTCGTCCGGATGGGGCTGGGTGAAAGGGTGGTGCATAGGTGAGACCGCACCGGTTCTGGGATCGCGCTCGAAGAGGGGGAACTCGGTCACCCAGAGGAAGTCGAACCTGCCCTCGGGGATCCATCCCAGCCGGCGGGCCGCGTGCAGCCGCACCTGCCCCAGGGCCACCAGCGCGGTCTGCCGGGGGCCCGCGGTGAACAGCACCAGATCGCCGGCGGTCAGCCCCAACTGTTGGCGGAGGCGGTCGGCCTCCACCCGACTGAGGAACTTGGAGATCCCGCCCTCGAGATCGGAGTCGCGCTGCCAGCAGTAGGCCAGCCCCTTAGCGCCATAGGTTCGGGCCACCTCCAGGAACTCGCCCTCCAGCTCCCCCCGGCTGAGCTGCGCGCCCTCGGGGACCCGCAGGGCCACCACCGCGCCGCCCTGGTCCAGCGCCCGGCTGAAGACCTGGAACTCGCTGGCTGAGAACACCCGGGAGACCTCGCACAGCTCGTGGCCGAAGCGGGTGTCGGGCTTGTCGGAGCCGAACCTCCGCATCGACTCCGAGAAAGGGAGGCGCGGCCAGGGGGTGGGCAGCGTCACATGGAAGGCAGCCTCCCAGGCCGTGGACACCATCTCCTCAAGCACCGAGTAGACCTCTTCCTCGTCCACGAAGGACATCTCCAGGTCGAGCTGGGTGAACTCGAATTGGCGGTCGGCCCGAAGATCCTCGTCCCGCCAGCAACGGGCGATCTGCAGATAGCGGTCGAAGCCCCCCACCATGGAGAGCTGCTTGTAGAGCTGGGGCGACTGCGGCAGGGCCCACACGTGGCCGGGCCAAAGCCGGCTGGGGATCAGAAAGTCGCGAGCCCCCTCGGGGGTGCTGGGGACCATGGTGGGGGTCTCGATCTCCACGAACCCGAGCCGGTCGCCGGCGTCGCGCAGGGCCTTGATGAAGCGGTGGCGGGCGCGCAGGTTGCGCTGCATCCTGGGGCGGCGGAGGTCCAGGTAGCGGTACTGGAGCCGAACGCGCTCGTCGGCCGCCGCCTCGTCACCGACCCCAAGAGGCATCGCCTGGGCCTGGGCCAGGACCTCGCAGTGATCGACTCGCACCTCGACCGCGCCGGTGGGCAGGTTGGGGTTCTCGCTGCCCTGCGGCCGCCGGGCCACCACCCCCTCCACCCTGAGCACCCACTCCAGGCGGCAGCGCTCGGCCGCGCGCTTGGCCTCGGGGGCCTCCTCCGGGTTAAAGGTGAGCTGGACCACCCCGGTGTGGTCCCTCAGGTCGATGAAGGTGAGCCCACCATGGTCGCGGCGGTGGTTCACCCAACCTGCCAGGATCACCCGGTGGCCCTCGTCGGCGGCCGAGGGTGCCCCGCACATCGTTCGACCCTTCAACTCGCCCCCTCCCCGGCCGACTCGCCGTTGCCCAGCAGATCCCGGAGGCGCCCCTCCAGCCCCTCCAGGGGTACGCTCACCTGGGTGCGACCGGCCATCCTCCGGACGGCCACCGTGCGCTCCTGAACCTCCGATTCTCCCACGATCAGCGCCAGCCGCACCCCCGAGCGCTCGGCGAAGGAGAGCTTGGCCCGCAGTCCCCGGACACCGGCATCCAGCAGCACCGCCATGCCCGCGGCGCGAAGGCGGTCGGCGAGGGCCACCGCCGCCTTCTGGCCGGCAGGCGGAGCGCTCAGGACCGCCAGCTCCGGCCCCCCCAGCGGCGGGGGCGGGGCGGAGATCATCGCCACCCGCTCCAGCCCGGCGGCGAAGCCGACCCCCGGGAGCGGTGGATATCCCAGCAGCTCCGAGAGGCCGTCGTAGCGGCCCCCGCCGAAGAGTGCGTTCTGGGCCCCAGCCAGCTCCTGGTGCCAGACCTCAAAGGCGGTGCGGGCGTAGTAGTCCAGGCCGCGCACCAGGCGATGGTTGACCGCGAAGGGGATTCCCAGCGCCACCAGAGCCTCCTGGACTCGCTCGAACGCCTCCCGGCAGCCTGGGCAGAGGTGGTCGATGGTCCGCGGGGCGTGGTCCAGGATCCCCTCGCCCGCCAGCTCCTTGCTGTCCAGGACCCGCAGGGGGTTGCGCCGCAGGCGCTCCCGGTCGAGCTCCGGCAGCGCCGCCATCCGGGGCTCGAAGAACTCCAGCAGCGCCGCCCGGTAGGCGGGGCGGCACTCGCGGTCCCCGAGCGAATTGAGCTGCAGGCTGGTGCCGCTGACCCCCAACCGCTCCAACCACCTCCAGGCCAGCCCTATGACCTCCGCGTCCACCTCCGGTTCCGACTCCCCGAGGACCTCGACGCCGAACTGGTGGAACTCTCGATAGCGGCCCTTCCCGGGGCGGTCGTAGCGGAACATGGGACCCGAATAGGAGATCCGCACCGGCAGCGGGGCCTGGCGCAGCGGGGACTCCCAGAAGGCCCGAACCACGGGCGCCGTGCCCTCCGGGCGGAGGGTCAGAGAACGGCCGCCCCGATCGGGGAAGGTGTACATCTCGCGGGTGACCACGTCGGTGCTCTCCCCGACCCCACGGACGAAGAGGTCTGTGGACTCGAAGATCGGGGTCTCGATCTGCCGATAGCCGTGGGCCTCCGCCACCTGGAGCCCAGCCGCCAGCACCCGATTGAGGCGCGCCAAGGGCTCGGGCAGCAGGTCCTCCGTGCCCCGTGGTCGTGAGATCCCAGCCACTGCCTAGGCCAGTCTACCGGGCGCGAAGGATCCGATCACCCGGCCTCCCTGACCACCTGGAGCACGTCCCGCACCCCTTCCAGCCGCTCCAGCAGCCGGCTGAGCTCGGTGAGGCTGGTGACCTCGACCACCGTGGAGATCACCGCCTGGTTGCGCCCCTCCACCTCGACGGCCGCCCCGCTGAGGTTGACCTTGCTCTCGGCGATGGCGGTGGCCACGTCCCGGAGCAGCCCGGTCCGGTCCCGCCCCTCGATCCGAAGCCGGACCGGATACACCTGGCGGCTGTCCTGGTCCCACTCCACCTCGACCAGGCGCCGGGGGTCGGCGGCGTTGACCACGTTCACGCAACCCGCCCGGTGCACTGAGACTCCCCGGCCCCGGGTCACATAGCCCCGGATCGGCTCTCCGGGCACCGGCTTGCAGCAGCGGGCGACGGTGGTCAGGAGGTCGGTGAGCCCCGCCACGCGCACCCCCCCGCTGGGGCTGGGTCGCGACACGAGGGGGATCGCGGGGCCGGAGACGGGGGGAGCCCCCGCCTCCTCCCCGGCCGCCCAGCGCAGCACCACCTGCCGCGCCGAGAGCTCGCCGTACCCCAGGGCCGCGAAGAAGTCGGGAAGCTCGGGGATCCGGAACTCGCGAGCCAGCTCCTGCAGGCGGGCGGCAGGGATGGACTGCAGCTGGGCGCCGCGCATCCGGCGCAGCTCCCGGTCCAGGAGCTCGCGCCCCCTGGCGACGTTTTCATCCCGCCGCTCCCGCTTGAACCATTGGCGGATCTTCTCC